>JBEGMZ010000119.1:0-9836 GCA_041182745.1 Acidobacteriota bacterium | reverse complement strand
TGCTGCTTGTGACACGGGCCCTTTTCTGCGCGGCCGGGATTTTGCTGAGGGTCGCCTCGTTGATCGCAGTCTGTGGATCGTTCGGGCGGGCATGGTAGAGAACCCGCACCTGGACTCCACGACCGAGGGCCGCCTCGACCTCACGCGCAATCTCCGCAAGCTCGTATTCGTAGATGGCGATATCGATTGCCCAGGTCGCGTCGATCGCCCGTGCAAGAAAGCTGGTGATCTCTTCCAGCAGTCCATCACTGAGCCATTTCAGCGCCTTGGGAGGGAGGCGGTACTCGGATAATCGCCCCGCTTTACGGGCTGCGTCGATCTCGAGATCGACGTCGCGGAAGGCGCGGGAGAAGGCCTGGCTGGCCGCCGCCGCGCGGTTGAAGTGGACAATGTGCCGCCCGGCCATCGGTCGTGGCTGCACCGTGATCGTCGGACCTGGCGCCAACTTCAGATTTCCTGGCGCCCCGTAGACCGGATTGACAATATACTGGTACGACTCCCCGGCGGTTGTTGTATAGTCGGCCCAGCGAAACTTCTGGATTGGAGCAAGGTTGGTCGGAGTCGGAACACCCGGTGGTCGGCTCACTCCGGGAAAGTTGAGCAGACCGTTGAGCCATCTCCGTTTGCCGGTTGCAACGTCTACCCGTTCAATGGCGAAGCCAAGCAGTCCACTCCGCATCGAATCGTCGATGTTGAGTGCCAGCAAGACCGAGTTCGATCCGGTATAGGCCTTGACGTAGACGCCGTTTCTCTTTCCGCGCTTACGCATCGATTCACCTCCACCTGTCTCTATTTTCGTTCTGTCTGGCGTGACATCTGTTCAAGCAGCGTACCCAGTCGTCTTATCTCCTCGCCGTAACGTGCCCAGTCACCAGCTCGTTGCGCTTCGACCGCCCGATTGTAGGCTGCCTGTGCTTCGGCGGCAATGTTGGGAGGGCTGGCTGTTTCGGTGACCGGAACCGCTCCGGCCGGTGTCGATTGAGCCGCCTGGCTTGGACTGGCGCCGGGCTCTCCAAAGATGCGTACAAGGCTCGCCTC
The DNA here is from genome assembly GCA_041182745.1 of Acidobacteriota bacterium. Classification (GTDB taxonomy): domain Bacteria; phylum Acidobacteriota; class Blastocatellia; order RBC074; family RBC074; genus CAIOZW01. Next base: position 8,798 of record JBEGMZ010000119.1, on the reverse strand, counting down.
CAGAGTCTCCTCCATCGCGATCCGGTTCTCGGCGACGATGATCACCCGCTTGAGCTCTGGTATCTTACCGGACTCGGCCTTCAGATAGAGCGGCTGGACGTAGATCAGAGACTCCCGGATCGGGATGACGAGCAGGGTTCCGAGAATCACCTTCGATCCACGCTGGTCCCAGAGGGAGAGCTGACGCGAGACATCGGCATCCTGATTGATGCGCGCAACCACCTGCTTCGGACCGTAGACCAGTCGCTGCTTGGGGAACTTGTAGACGCGAAGCTTGCCATAATTATCGCCATCCGCCCGGGCCACCATCCACGACGCAAGGTTATCCTTGCTCCGCGGCGTGAAGGGCAGCATCAGGATGAACTCCTCCTTCTCCTCACCCGGCAGTTTCATCACCGCATAGTAGGGGCTCATCGCCTTCGACTTGCCCTCTGTCTCCTGCAATGAGGCGACCTCCCACTGATCCTCCTTGTTGTAGAAGATCTGCGGCTGGTCCATGTGATAGGTCGAGTAGACGCGGGTCTGGATATTGAAGATGTCGACCGGATAGCGGAGATGGGAGCGGAGGTCGGCCGGCATCGCGGCGAGCGGCTTGAAGGCTCCGGGCAGGATCCGCTCCCAGGTTCGAATGACCGGATCCTGAGCGTCAGAGATGTAGAGGTCGACCGAGCCGTGGTAGGGATCGACCACCGCCTTGACTGAGTTGCGGATGTAGTTGATACCGTCAACCTTCTGGGCATAGGGATAGCGGCTGCTCACCGTGTAGCCGTCAGCAATCCAGTAGAGCTTTCCTCCGGAGATGACCATATACGGATCTTCGTCAAATTCGAGGAAGGGCGCGATCTGGCGCAGCCGCGAGCGGACGGAACGGTGGAAGAGGACCCGGCTCTCCGCGGTGATATCGTTTGAGAGCAGCAGCTTCATATCCCCGAAGCGGGTGGCGAAGAGCAGCCTGCGCCAGTAGGAGCCGAGTGATACTCCGCCGGTTCCCGCGTATCGGGTGTAGACATTCTGCTCTCCCTCCGGATAGTTGAACTCCTGCGCCGCAGTTCGAACATAGACCGGTTCGTGTGAGAGTTCACCAAAGTAGATCTCCGGAGACTTGACCTCCAGTTCCGGCACGGTTGTCACCGGGGGCAGGTCCTTGATGAAGAGAACCGGCAGACCTTCTGGTGTCACCTGATTGGCCGGTCCAAGAGTCAATCCGAAGCCGTGGGTGAAGGAGAGTCGTTCGTTGATCCAGTTGCGGTTCGGCAGGCTGGCGATCGAGATCTCACGCGGGGAGATCATCGTCTGCTGCAGCTCGCCATTGATCAGGTAACGGTCATTATCGACCGACTGAAACTCATAGTATGTCCGGATCTCCTGGATCTGGGCAAAGGTGTCGAGCAGCGGATGATGATCCCAGAGCCGGATATTGTTGATCGTCGGTTTGTTCTGCTCGATGTCCTGTCGCGTCAGGGTCGTCTCTCCCGAGAGTTCGCGTTCCTCGATCAGGTCCAGCCCGAAGGCCTGGCGGGTCGCCCTGATGTTATGCTCAATGTAGGGTGTCTCCTTGACCAGTTCGTTGGGGGCGACCGAGAAGCGTTGCACAATCGATGGTGCGACGATGTGTCCGCCGGCGAGGAGGAGGACGTAGATGGCGACCCCACCGGCAATCAGGCGGTTGCTTCGCCAGAAGAGTCCGGCCAGCGCCAGCAGTGCGAGGACGATGGCGAGCGCGACCTGGATCTTCAAGACCGGAAGTCTGACTGCCAGATCGGTATAGCCCGCACCGGTCACCGGGCCGCTGTCGGCGTACAGCAGGTGGAACATTGCCAGCCAGGCACGCCAGGCGAAAAGCAGCGCCAGTCCAGCTCCGAGCACCAGCAGATGACGGCGTGCACCGGCCCCGATCAGGTTCCCCTGGCGGTCGACCGAAGTCGCACTCCGCATCAGGTTGAGTACCAACACCCCGATCAGCACCAGCACCAGCAGTTGCAGCAGGTTTTCGGCGAGCAGGTCGAGCAGCGGAAGCGTGAAGAAGTAGAATGAGATGTCCTGGCCGAAGATCGGGTCGGCCTCTCCGAATGAGGTCCGATGGTGGTACTGCTGGAAAAGCTCCCACGAGGACCAGTTCGCCGCTCCGAGCCAGAGCCCTCCCAGCAGCGAGATCGGCAGCACCCAGCGCTCGATGAAGCCGGCGATGTCCGGGATCTCCACCCGCTCCTTGTTCACGGTGATGAAGCGGGCCAACCTTGTTCCACCGCCGCTCAACTTCAACGCCAGCTTCAGATTGGCCCAGATGAAGACCGTTCCAAAAAGAAAGGCTCCGCCGCCCAGCGCCAGCTTCGACTCGATCGCTGTTCGGAAGACCTGCTCATACCCAAGTTCACGGAACCAGAGCAGCTCGGTGTAGAAGCCAACCATCGTTGGCCAGACCAGGACGAAGAAGATCAGTAGCAGCCCGAGTAACAACCATCGAAGACCGGGGATCCGCCGGTTTGAGCCCTTCGATGGTCCATTGTCTGACCGAAAGCTGTCGACAAAAAAATCGTCACTCATCAAATCCTCCCTTGTTCTTCCCCGCGGTTCTGTCGGCGCCGCAAGTGGCCGACAGCAGGTTGGCGGAGGTCAGACCGGTTCCTGTACCGGGCGTTAGTCTGGCCGTGCTTCCCGTTGGTATCCTCCCCGGCTGGTGGCTCAGTAGGTGGCTCGTCCACCGGTCATATCGAAGGTGAAGCCGGTCGTGAAGCTCGCCCCGGGCGAAAGGATGAAGGCGGCGAGGTTGGCAATCTCCTCAAGCGTTCCGCATCGCTTCATCGGGATCTTGTCAGTCATGTAGGTGACCTGGGCCTCGGGCAGGGCATCGACCATCGCAGTCCGGATGACTGCCGGAGCCAGCGCGTTGACGGTGATCCCGCTCTCCGCATACTCCTTGCCCTGAACCTTGGTCAGTCCGATCACTGCCGCCTTGGAGGCAGAGTAGGCCAGCATTCCGGCGTTACCCTCCTTGCCGGCAATCGAGGCGATATGCAGAATCCGCCCATAACCCTGGCTCGCCATGATCGGAAGAACGGCCCTTGAAGTCAGAAAGCAGCCATTGACATTGACGTCAAAGACAAACTTGAAGTTCTCAAACTCGACCTCGTGGGTCTTGATACCGGTTCGACCAGTCACCCCGGCGCTGTTGACCAGGACGTCGATTCGTCCAAAACCAGATTTGATCCGGGCGATCACCTCCGCGACTGCGGCCTCGTCCGTGACGTCACAGGGAAAGGCGTGGCCATTGGCCCCAACCGTCGCCACCGCCACTTCGAGCGTTTCTTGCTTCAGATCGACCATCGCGACCTGCGCCCCTTCGGCTGCCAGCCGGGTGGCGATCGAGAGACCAAGGCCGGCACTGGCACCGGTAATGACCGCTACCTGTCCGTCAAATTGATTGCCCATTGAAAATGCCTCCTCATAATGAAATTAAGATATCAAATTTTTATCGATCGGGGGTCACCAGATGCTGATTGTAACCAAGTCGGATCAGCTCCTGCCCCGCCTCCCAGACATCGTCCGGGATCTGCTGTTCAATCTGAAAACCGCGTGCCGGGTAGAGCCTGATCCGCTGAAGGTCACCAACCATCAGGTTGATCATCAGGTGGCGTGACAATCCCTCCCTCGGATAGTCGTCAAAGGAGATTGGCGGCGAAGAGACGATCGGCTCCATCTCCGGCCAGAAGCAGCGAAAGGTCGCGTAGGCGCGTCGCTCCATATATGGCTTCTGAACAATGATGACCCGGTGCGGTACGATGCCGAGCGCTGCAAGGCGTCTTCGACTGAAGGTGATGTTCTCGCCGGTGTTGGTCGAGTCAGGTTCCGTGATCAGGGCCGTTGCTGGCACCCCGCGTTCAAGCGCAATCCGGGCAAAGAGTTCGGCCTCCGGGCGATCATAGAGTTCACGCGTCAGCCGGCCTGACCCGCCTGACATCATCAGCCAGGGGGCCCAGCCGGAGAGCCAGAGATCGGCCGCGTGCTCGGCAACCCGAGTATCGTTGCTGCCCAGCGCCAGGATCAGGTCGACCTTCTCCAATTCGTGGTGAAGATGATGATAGTCCCAGATCTTCCGCGCCAATGAAATGACCCGTTCTTCGTGATCCATTTCAGACCCGCTCCCGGATGCCGAGATGGCGGGCCATCGTTCCACCGTAGATCAGGCGACGACTCGCCTCCGGCACCTTGCAGGCGTCAAGCATCCGCTCAAACTGGAGCAGGACTGCGTCGAGGTTCTCAGGCGGTTCGTCCGTTCCGAAGACCAGCTTCTCGAAGGCGTAGACGGCGTCCTTTGAACTGTGGAGCGATGGTCCCTCCCACCAGAGGTAGTCGCGGAAGACCGCAAGATTGTTCGATTTCTTGAGCAGGGAAGAGCCGGTCAGGTCAAAGTAGAGGTTCTTCTCCCACCGTGCCGCCTCGGCCGCCTCCTCGTACCAGGGATTGCCAAGATGTGCGCCCTGAATTACCAGTCGCGGGAATGAACGTGCGATCGTGTGGAGGAAGGCCGGCCGCATGCGCGCCATCGAGGATGGCTCGGGATCATCGCTCGAACCCGAGACAATGCCGGTATGGAAGAGCGCCACCAGGCCGAGAGACTGAATCACTTCGTAGATCGGAAAATAGGAGAAGTCGTCCCAGTTGTGACGAGGGGTGTGCATCTTGATCCCCTTGAAACCGGCGGCTGCAAACTGACGTACCTCCCGCACTGCACTGACATCATCAACATTGATCTGGCCATACGGAATGATCACATCCGGATGCTTCTGTGCCGCGCCCCTCACCGTTTCGAGGTGCTGACTCCGCGTCAGAACGCAGGCCATGGCGTTGCGTGGGCGGTAGATGCTGACCAGTCGGTCGAGATAGCCCGGGGCCGGATCGAAATGATGATGCGAGTCGATGATAAAGCGACGTGGGACGGGAGTTTGTGCCCGGCTCGTCCCGCGCCCTGCCCCCAGCCCGATGGCGGTCGGCACCGAAGCAAGGCCGAACAGGAAGTCACGTCGTGACCGATTCTTCTGACCCATCAAACTCTCCTCCCAACCTGCGATTGTTCCGAACATTCTGGTTATACAACCGAAATCCCCGGCTCACAAGTCCCGGCGGCGTGGGGAGGATCAGACCCCGGCCTGACCGCTCCCCGCCTATGGAGAGGTTCCACTGAGCAGCCTGATCGTGTAGACCGTCTTCCCGCTTCGCGCCGCGACCCCGATCAGATACTCACCGCTGACCAGCGACCCGCTGACGATCTCGCTCAACGGGCCAGTCCGGGCGCTTGCCACCAGTGAATCGAAGGTGCCCTTGTCGTTCTTCCGGTAGATGAAGAGGTCGAGATCGGCATCGTTCAGGAAGGAGAGCTCAATCGTGGCGCCAACACGTGCCGTGATATTGAGACGGTAGAGGTCCGCGATCGGCAGCTTCTCCCCGTTTGGAAAGACGTAGATCAACTCACCCGATTCACCGCTGGCAATATCGCCCTCGATCACTGATGGCAGGACGACCTCGGTTGCCTGCTCGATTCGATCATTCGGTTCTGACTCGCGGAGTCGCAGCGGACTGCCCTCGGTGATCATAAAGTTGACGGACTTGCTCTCATCGCTCAGGCGACCGGTCTGCTGATCGTAATTGACGGCCGCCACCTGGGCCGTTCCCTTCTGGAGTCCTGAGGGGACGACGGTCGTCGTCACCGTTCCGCTTCCCTCGGAGGTCGGAAAGGAGGTGTTGACCAGGCGGCTTCCCTGGTAGAACCGGAAGACTGTGATCACGCTGCCGCGGCCACCAAATGATTCGCTGTCCGCGTTATACCAGCTGAAGCCGAAATTACTTCCACTAACCTGAAGCTGGTCACCCTCTTTTCCGCCATCACTGCCGGTCGACCGGTTGACGATCCGTGAGATCGCGGGACTCGGTGGCGGGTCGACCGACTCTTTGATGACGGTGAACTCGAGCGCGTTTGAGTCGCTGCTCTCAACGCCATTCTCGTCCAGAACCCGGGCGATAATCTTCGCCTGGCCCTGAGGGAGGCCACTGGCGGGCACGATTGCGACAAGGGAGTTACTGCTCGCCTGCTGGATCTCCGCCTCATAGCTGAGCGGTGTTGCACCCGTCTGGCCAGCCGGTATCAAACTGACCCGGTTCAGTTTGATGGTCGGGCTGAAGCCGGAGCCGTTGATTGTTATCTGATCGCGCGGCGCACCGTCACGGGGCAGGACACTGGAGAGCCTGGGGGCTGGAACCACTTTCTGAAGCACCGTAAAGTTTAGTGGTGCGCTTGGCTCGGAGAGGACTCCGGTCGCACTGTCGACCACCGCGATCTGGATGCTGACCAGACCTGGCCCGACTTTTGGTATCCGGATCGACAGGGCGGGTTGTCCCGAGGGATCCCTTAGGACGCGCACCTCCGACGGGGAGAGGAAGGTCAGGAGTTGTCCGTTCCGCCGGAGGTTGACATAGTTCCGGCTGGAGATCGAGGCGAATCCAGTACCGAAGACGCTAATTATCGCCCCCTCTGCCCCGGACGAAGCCGAGAGACTGGTCAGAACCGGACCGGGCTGGGTGATTGAGACCATCGTTGCTCCGGCAATTGCGTTACCGGAGAGAGTGGCCTTCGCCTCGATGAGGGAGGTTCCCGCCGCTAACGGAGTGATCGTGAAGGAGCTGGTCGTCTTTCCGGCCGGGATGGTGATCCGCGTGGGGACTTTCGCCACCTGCTCGTTGCTGCTGGTGAGGCTGATGGCGAGGCTGCTCGTTGGGGCAGGCTGGGTCAGAGTGACGTTGACTGTTGCACCGGTCGAGGACCGGCCAAGATTGAGGGCGAAGGGCGACATCACCAGGCCTGGCTGGTTGGTCGTGCTGAGAGCGATTGTTCCGATCTCGGTCACTCCCATTCGGGCCGCCGGAGTCAGCGGCGAGAGGCCACGCGGAGGTGTCCCGAACTGCTGCGGAACTACCGCTTCAACCTGGATGGAGTTGCCACTGATCGAGGGGACGTCGGGCAGGCTGAAGCCTCCATTCTGGTCACTGATCGCCGCCCGCCCGTTTGCACTCACTTTTCCCCCGGCGACCGGGTCGCCAAAACTGTCGATCAGCCTTCCGGTAACCGTCGTTACGCGACCACTCACCGCCGCCATCCAGAAGCCGCCGCTGTCCACTATCCGGCCGTCGGAAACAACCTGCAGCCTGTTGGCCGACACGGTTCCGGTTCCGCGGCGGATGAACCCGCCGGTGGTCAAATCATACCGATAGATGTCGATCCGGGTGCCAGGGCCGATTGAGTTTGGATCCGGATTCGGAAAGGTGATCGAGGCGCCAGGAGAGAAGCTGGCACTGATCGGGGTTATCTGGGCGATACTGGTCGAGAAGATACCGGTCGGAAGAATGATCCCTGGCAGCCGGGACCGCTCGATCAGCGTCAACTGGACCGTTCCCCGCAGACTGCCATCCGGAAATCTGACCGATGTCGTCAAAGGAACCTCGAGCGTCACTCCCCGGTTGGTGATGACGGTCGTGCTGACCGTGGGCGCCAGCTGCTCGCGTACCGAGAGCAGGTGACGTCGCGCGAGGGGGCTGCTCTCCGCTGCGTCCGAGTTTCCGGACTGCCCGGACTTCATGGATGTGACAGCGTCACCGGCTGAACCAGCCATCGCGGTGCCGACGTTGCCGCTTCCACCGGTGATCTGCTGGAGGCTGATCGGTTGCACCACCTGGTTGTCCCGGTCAGATTTAGCCCCGATCTTGAGGGTTACCGCTGGATAGGGTGGGTTTGTGCCAGTCGTTCCACCGTCAACCTCGAGCAGGGCGACTCCGGCTGGAATGTTGGAGAGAACAAAGCTTCCCTGCGGATTGGTCCTGACACTGGTATTGGTTCCCGCCAGCCGAACCGTGACATTGTTGAGCGCGACCGGTTCAGAGGTTGCGCTTCCTGTCGACTGAACCATTCCGCTGATCGATGTTTTGACAAGGAAGACGCTGCTGCTGCGGGCTTCGAAGTTGTTAGCCTGGACCACAACCTGCCCGGATTCGGCGCCAAATGGAACGATCACGGTCAGCTCAGTCGGAGTCGCGGCGACCACTCTGGCCTGCGCAGCTCCAAAACGGACGGTGTTCTGGCTGGCCGTCGACGAGAACCCGGTGCCGGAGATGGTGACGGTCTCGCCGGCGGTGACCGCACTGCTGACACTGAATCCGCTCACCGCGAGTGCGCTGCTGGCCGCTCCCGCCAGGTTGATGGTTACCGTGTTCGAGGAGACTCCGTCGACGACGATCGTCACCTCAACCAGACCACTTCCTTTGAGTGAGACCGGGATGCGGAGATTGACCTGGTCGAGGCCAGTGTAGAAGGGGGCGGCGCCGACAAAATCGATCCCGGTCACAACACCACCAACCACCGCCGTGACCTGATCCGAGGTCGCATTGCGAATGCCGGTTCCATACAGGATCAGAAAGGCTGGCCGCTCCGCCGTTCCGACATCGATCGGGGAGGGAATCAGCTGGCTCGGATTGACCGGATCAGGGGCAAAGGGCGGATCCGGATCGAAGGTAAAGACGTTGCTCTGGTTGAGGCGGCCGGTGAGCGCCGCCGGGGCTCCGGTTCCGTTCGAGTTGGCAGTGAAGATCGAGGGTGCGGTCGGGGCGACCTTGACCGTGCCGGTCGAGACGATCTCGTCCCCGTTGGGCTGGATCGATCGGACGACAACCGTCGCGTCCCCCGGGGCAGTCCCCGGAGGCAACTGATAGTTGACCTGGTTTGACGAGACAAAGAAGAGCGGGGCGGCGACGCC
>JBEGMZ010000118.1:0-5325 GCA_041182745.1 Acidobacteriota bacterium | reverse complement strand
GGTCTGCCCAGCTACCAGACTCTCAACAACTGGCTGAAGAGATATGATGTCGAGGGGGACGGCTCCTGAAAGCCCACTGCCCACTCACCGCAGCGCGGCAAGTCGGCGTGATTGCCGCCGTTCTCGCCCCAGTGGCGGAGCGTCCCGGTCCTCTACGACTTGGCGAAGCGTACTCCTGATTCTGTAACGACAACGAACTGACCTGCAATCCTGGCTGAATGGGTGTCGAGTAGCTTTTTCAACACCTCTATCTTGTTATCCGCTCTATTATCTGCAAGCCTCAGGAATATAATACCCTGGTGAGGGTGTCGGCCTCGGAAAACTTTTTCTCCAAAGTCTTTATCGTTCGTGATCAATATCCAGTCTTCATCGCAGGCTTTTCGAATGATCGAATCATCGTCACTCCCACGCGCTTCCTGATAAACAGAAAAAACATCATGCCCCTGCTCGCTCAGCCATTGTGCGACTCGCGGACCGGTGCACTCATCAACGAGAAAGCGCACTCAGGCGGCCTCCGATGCCAACGGCATAAAGACCATTTCACTGAGTGACTTTGCCGCAAAGAGGAGACAGGCCCGAATATCTTCCGGGGTGAGCCCTTCATACTCTTCCAATATTTCAGCCAAGTCAGCCCCTTGGGCCAGCAAGCCCAGAATATGTCCCACCGTCAATCGAGTGCCTTTGATCACGGGCTTTCCATCCATGACTTTTGGGTCAAGGACAATTCGCAAAAGAAGTTCCTGTTCATTCATGCCAACACCTCCGTCGGAATTGTCGCATAATCTCCAGTTCAAGAGAAAAGCGCTCTTAGGAATTAAAGATTCGTGTGGCACAGTGTCCGGTAAATTAACATCTTGCCCCCGTGGAATCCTCCACACAATTCTGGTTGAACCAGGCGGGAGCGAAGAGGACTTGGAATTTAATCCAACAATGATAACGGTAATGGTCCGCCCGCTCACCGCAGCGCGAGCGGACGGAGCGTGAAGCCGGCGACTGCGCCCTTGATCTTGTTGGTGCTTGCGACGTAGCAGAACTCCCAGACTCTGTCCGCCGCCAGCGCTTCCAGAAAGTGGAACTCGCCGATATGAACACCCTGTTCAATCAGCAGATACTGGTGGACCGGGTTGAATGAACGGTACTTGTCGCGATAGGCCTTCGTCTCCGCTGCGGTCGGGCCGTACTCAAGGCCACTGGTATCGCTGCCGAGCATGATCGCGCCGTTCTCTTCGACCAGCCAGCGGGCGGTTTCAAGGGTGATCCCAGCCGAGTCATGCGCCGCCAGTTTTGCGTGGTCGCTGCCGTTCTCGCCCCAGTGGCGGAGTGTGCCGGTGCGGATGAAGACCACATCTCCCGGGCGGAGCTCGGTCTTCTGGCCGGCCAGCGCCTGGCGCAGATCGGCGACGGTGATCTGGTAGTGGGCGGGCAGCGCCTCGACACCGCGCGCGCCGGCGACATCGATCAGGACTCCGCGGGCGACGATCGGTGGAATGGTCGTCGCATCGGCCTTGCGGATGCCGAAATTGCCGCCCCAGTCCTTCTCCTGAAAGCCGTTGTACCAGTGGTTGTCGGCGCCGGTCGTGATGTGACCCAGACCGTCGATCTGCGTTGCGACGTTGTCGCTGATGAAGAGGGCCGAACTGTGCCAGGCGAGGCCATCGGCGTTGTCGTTGACGAGCGCCGGCAGATCCCCCTGCCGTTTGACGCCCTCAGGGGTGCGGAAGGAGAGCACCTCGCCGGGGGAGTGGCCGGGCCATTTGTAGGAGTTACGGTCATAGGCGACGCCGAGATCATAGACCTGGCCACGGGTTGCGAGTCGCAGCGCCGCGAGCCGCGAAGCGTCGGTCATCTCGTTGAGCGAGCCAACTTCGTCTGCCGGGCCCCAGACCCAGCCCCAACCCTTCCCACGCTGCCACTTTTTGAGGGATCCCCCCTGCCCGGCGACGAGCAGGGTCACGGTCAATCCGGTCACCACGACCAGAAGAGTCAGCACCACAAGTCTTCTCATCTCTCCTCCAATTGTTTTTAATTATCAGCTCCACCGGACAGCTCACGGCAATTGCCGCAGATGGCTGACAAGGTAGTCGAACCCAATCCGTTCCTGCTCGAGCCGGACCCGATCGCCCCAGTGGTTCCGGCAAAGTTGATCGTAAAGTCGCCGCTCGTTCACGGTGAGCCGTGACAGATCGGTCATCACCGGGCGTCCCTCGCTGACCCAGCGTGAGCGGTGCGCCAGCAGCGTCTCCTCGTCCATGAGCATCGACTCAACGTGTGGAAAGCTGGCGCGCAGCTGGTTGAGGATGGCAAAACCGTGGGTATCGATGTCCCCCCAGTAATGAATGTCGCATCTTGCCAGCCAATCGGCGGCGGCGAGATTATCAAATCCGTACCCGGCTCCAAAGATAGCGATCGAGGCCGGCACAGCCGGGAAAGCGAGAAAGTTGATCTCATTCTCGGTGATAAAGACTTGCGACACTGCCAGTTCCAGCCGGGCGAAGGTCGCGGCGGTGACGGTGATCTCATCATCAACTCTGACCGGCCCGCTGGTCAGGAACGGCATGTCCGAATCGAGCGGGCGCAGTCTGATCCGGCGGGGCTTGTCGCGGAATCCATAGCGGCGAGAGAACTCAGCGGCTCCGGTAGCGGTGGCATCGATCGTGCTGACAGGCAATGCGAGATCGAAGAGATCGGCCAGAATGGTGCGATGGTGCTCGATGAACTTGGTGTCGATTCCAGGAAGGTCGATCTGGCGCAGGTAGAGTCCGGGCCGTGGATTAGCCCGGATCCAATCGACAAGGGACAGCAGACGTGGCCAGTCATCGGCCAGCTCGAGGGCGTGCCAATGGCGGCGAACGAGCCAGGCAACGAGTTCTGGTAGCCGCTCTCTCGCGAGTCCGATCATGCCAGCAAATTCGCGGGCCTCACGTTTTCGACCGATCAACCCCAGCGCGTCTTCAAGCGAATCGATCCAGACCTCTGCCGGCAGTTGATTCGCGCCGAGAATCCGATGGTTGACCTGTGCCCATACGATCCGGTATCGCCCGGCATTCGCATTAAGCCTGCCGATCCACTCCCTTACCTCATCGAATTGGTCACTCAATTGTCGGGAATCCGGACCGCGCAGTGTCAATCGCCGCGGAAAGATCGACTCACCTCCGACCAGCTCGGTCAGGAGAAGCCCGCGCTCCCAGAGCCTTTCAACCTGCGCTTTGAGATCTTCCGGGGTGGTCCACCTCATACCTGACTCCGCAGCTGCTCACGATACTCTTCAATCGTAATGCAGCGCAGCTCCGACTGGCGTCCATCGAGGTTACGCACAAAGCCGAGACTCGACACGAAGGGCTCGATAATATGGATCTTCTGGAGCGGCGTGACGATCAGCAGCTGGAGGTTAAGCTGCGCAAAGAGCTGCAATCCATACTGCGCCGATTCGTCAGACCCACGCCCGAACGCCTCGTCGATGACGACAAAGCGGAAGGATCGCGAACGCACCGCCCCCCATTCGAGACCGAACTGATAGGCGAGACTCGCCGCCAGTACCGTGTAGGCCAGCTTCTCCTTCTGTCCGCCCGACTTGCCACCCGAGTCGGCATAATGTTCGTGCTCGGTATGGTCTTCTCGCCAGCGTTCACTTGCCGCGAAGAGGTACCAGTTGCGGACGTCGGTGACACGCATCGTCCATCGCCGATCCTGATCGGCCTGCCCTTCACGCCCCTTGAACCGCTCGATGATCCGCCGCACCTGCAGAAACTTCGCCTCGGAGTATTGTGCATCCTCCGACCCGGTCAGTGCCCCCTCGGTGCAGGCACGCAGATCTGCCTGAAAATCACGAATCATCGCGTCGGTGGTCATCTGCGCCTCAAGCGTAATGTAGCGCCCCGGATTGTAGTCGATCCGCGTCAGTGATTCGTTGATCCGGGCAATCCGCTCCCGGATCGTCTCCCGCTCACGTGCCAGTTGGGACTGAAAATTGGCCACCTCGCGGATGGTATTCTCATTGAGCAGCTCTTTGAAGCGAATCTCGAAACGCGGCAGATCATCGGCCCGCAACTGATCGAGCATCTTCTGATACTCCGGCCCGGCAGCAATGTTGACATCGACCTCCGCCGTCTCGAGTGGCCATTCGCGCCGGTATTCGGTCATTGCCTGGATCACCTTCTCGCGCAGCCTCGTTATCTGCTTTTCGAGTGCATCGATCCGAGTCTGAAGAGCTTCGCGCATCTCGCGTTCGCGGATATCGCAAGACTCGACAGTCAAAGGCTGCGCGGGCTGCAACTCTTCGCGCAGCTCAGTCAGTGCTGAATACCAGCCTTCCGCCTCCGATCCTACCTCGGCGAGCAGGGTCGTCGCCGCTACCTGCTGCTCGTGTATCTGGCTGATCCGCTGTTCCGTCTTCGACCGCCGGTCTTTGCGATCATCGAGCCGCTCCTCCGTTCGGCCAATCTCCAGCTCTAGTGCGGCCAACTGCGTCGTCAGGGTCTGCAATCGATCTGAGGCCGCCTCGAGCGCCCGCCGTTCATCCTCCAGCCGCTCGATCGACCGCGCAACCGGCTCCCAGTCGAGCTCCCGAAACTCCGTGTACTCCCCCAGCTTCGAGAGTGTCCCCAGCCGCTCCCGCAGCTCTACTTGCTCCTTCTGCCAGTGCTCAAGCTGCTCTTCGTGCTGTTGAAGCCGCGCCCCCAGTCGCCGTGACTCTTTCTCGAGCGCCGCAATCTTCTCGGTGTTACTCCAGCCAAGAACATAGCGGCGCCGGTCGTCGATCGCGTGGCGGTCGTCTTTCTCATGGCGGACGGCCCGGGATTTGAGTTGCCCGGAACGGGTGATGGCATTTGGCTCACGCCGGAACTGCTCCGCCGTCTCACAGCAGACCAGGTTGAAGCGCTCGGCCAGCTCCTGCTCAATCCAATCGTAAAATGTTGACTCCGGCTTGATTCGCAGCTTGTGGATAAGCGAGTCAGCGGGCAGCTCCCGCCGCTCGCCACGCGGCGTATTTCGCACCCGGAAATAGACCAGCCGCGCACGGAGATGGGTCGAGTCAACCCAGGCGGCCACCCGGGCGTAATAGCTCTCCGGAACCAGCAGCGAGAGACCGAAGCTGTGGAGCAGCCGCTCGATCGCGCCCTCCCAGTCGCGCTCACTTTCCGCTATCTGAAGCAGCTCGCCGGCGAAAGGTAGCTCCTCTTCATTGAGTGCCAGGGCCTCACAGAGCTGCCGACGAATGGCGACCTGCTTCTCATCGATATTGCTCCGCCGCGCCTTCAGCCCGGCAATCTCCAGCCGCAAATGCTCGTCTTCAGCGCGAAGCCCCGCCGCAGCAAATGCGGTCTC
>JBEGMZ010000117.1:0-4073 GCA_041182745.1 Acidobacteriota bacterium | reverse complement strand
CTCATATGTCATATACGACTTATACGTCACATACTTCAAAGCAGATTGGCAAAGATAATGCGCTGGTGGGCTTTGACGCAGGCTGGAATATCCTGAATTAAAGTACATATTCGGTAAATACCACATATAGAAAACTATATAGAAAACTGACTGAGGATAGACAATCGCCCGATCCCGATGACCCGTAGAGACCTGAAAAGCGTTCCTCATCCTGAGGGGTGCCTTAATGGTCATCAACCTGATCCCTGACAGGTCAGGATCCGATTCGATGCTAAACAGACCTGTCGGCGATAAATCTTAAGGAGAAAGACAAAATGCACCATCCTGGCAAAAAACCTGGACGCACCGCCGGGTTCCTGGGTACGGCACTGGCAGTATTACTGACAGCGCTCTTCTCGGTGAACTTCGCGGGAGCGCAGGTGTTGTATGGATCACTGGTCGGCAACGTGACCGATCAGGCCGGGGCAGTCGTCGCTGGCGCGACCGTGACCATTACCGACAAGGGTACGGGTCAGTCGCGCGAGGCAACCACCGACGCCGAAGGCCTCTATTCGATCAAGAATGTCCTTCCCGGTACCTTCGATCTGAAGGTGACCAAGCAGGGCTTCTCGACCTTCTCGACGGTCAACTTCGTCATTACCGCCAACAATGTCTCCCGTATTGACGCCGCGCTGAAGATCGGCAACGTTTCGGAGGTTGTATCGGTCGAGGCGACCGCGACCGTCCTCCAGACGGAGTCGGCCACGGTCAAGGCGGAGATCAGCGGTAAAGAGATCCAGTCGATGCCGATCAACAACTACCGTAACTACCAGTCGTTGATCAACCTCGTTCCTGGCTCGACGCCGGCGGCCTTCCAGAACGCGAACACCGACACACCGGAGCGTTCGCTGACGACCAATATCAACGGCACGGCCCGTAATAACAACAATACGCGCCTCGATGGTGCCCAGAGTGTCAACATCTGGCTGCCACACCACTCGGCCTACGTTCCCCCCTCCGAGTCGATTCAGGAGGTCAACGTCTCGACCAACAACTTCGACGCCGAGCAGGGTCTCGCCGGTGGCGCTGCGATCCAGGTCATCACCAAGGCTGGTACGAACGAGATCCACGGTTCGGCCTTCGCCTATCACGACAACCACTTCTTCCGCGCGAAGAACGTTCTCTACCCGACGACCGTCGCGGGCGCTCCAAACCCGAACAAGCCAAAGAACCTGCGTACCATTCCGGGCGCAACGATTGGCGGTCCGATTATCAAGGACAAGCTCTTCTTCTTTGGTAGCTGGGAAGGCATGTACGAGCGGACGATCGGTGACGGATTCTTCACCGTTCCGACAGCAGATCTCCGCACGGGAGACTTCAGCAAGACCAACACCAAGCTCTTCGATCCACTGACCGGTAACCTCAACGGAACGGCGCGGACCGAATTTGCGGGTGGTATCATTCCGACCAACCGCATCCACCAGGCAGCTGCCCGGATGCTCTCACTCGTTCCGCTGCCGAACCTGCGCGGCGCTGACGGCAACTTCCTTGCGGTCAACAACCTCTATGCTTCGCAGCCTGGAACGTTCGATCGTAACAACTACGATGTCAAGATCAACTGGAACCGGAACGAGAATCATCAGATCTGGGGCAAGTTCAGCCACATGAAGGCTCTCGTTGTCGGCAACTTCGCCCTCGGCGCGGCTGGTGGCGGAACCCTCGGTGCTGGCGGCTCCGGCACCGGCACCACCAAGTCGTATGTCTACACTGGTGGTCACACGCTGACTCTCGGTAGCGGTCTCCTGATCGATGGCAACTTCTCTTACACCCAGCGGAAGCACAACACCATTCCGCCGGATTACGGAACCAACTTCGGGCTCGATACACTTCGTATTCCGGGCACCAATGGTCCGGACATCCGCCAGAGCGGTATCCCGCAGTTCTTCTTCTCCACTTATGCCGGACTCGGCAACCAGAACGGCTGGTCTCCGGTTGAGCGTGATGAGCGGAGCTACACCTTCACTCAGAACGTCACCAAGCTGAGCGGAAATCACGATCTTCGCTTTGGTGTCGACATCGTCAAGCACCTTCTCGACCACTGGCAGCCGGAGATCGGCGTCGGCCCGCGTGGCGGTTTCAGCTTTGGCGGCAACGCTACCACTCTCAACGGTGGAGCCGGCCCGAACCAGTTCAACTCGATGGCCGACTTCCTGCTTGGAATGCCAAACGTCGTCCAGAAGAGTCTTCAGTATGAGACGATGACGACCCGCGAGTGGCAGATGGGTTTCTTCTTCCGCGATCGGTGGCAGGCATCGCGCAACCTGACGCTGACCCTTGGTCTGCGTTACGAGCTCTTCCCGATGATGACCCGTAAGGATCGTGGGATTGAGCGAATCGATCTCAACAGCCCGGTGGTTCTCAATGCGGCCGGACAGCCGAATGGCGTGATGAACGTCCTGATCGGCGGTCGTGGCAGCAATCCGAACGACCTTGGCGTCGGCTCAAGCAAGAAGCTCTTCGCACCGCGCGTCGGCTTTGCCTATCGGGTGGGTGACGACACGGTCATCCGTGGCGGCTATGGTATCACCTACGATCCGATGCCGTTCGGCCGTCCGCTCCGTGGATTCTATCCGCTGACGATCGCCCAGTCGTTCGTCGCGACGGCTCTCGATCCGACTGCGAACGAGATCTTCACGCCCTGGGGCTTCACTTCCGCCGCTCGGACCCCTGGTCTGACGGTTGGTATCCCGGCCTTCGGTGGTCCGGACCTGAGCACTGGACGGGTTGCCCTTCCTGGCACCGTCGAGATGCGCAGCCCGTATGAGGGAACCCTCAACCGTGGCTACATCCAGTCCTGGAACCTTATGATCGAGCGCAAGCTGATCAAGGACATCAAGGTCGAGGTTGGCTATGTCGGGACCGGTACCCGCAACCAGTTTGGCGATATCAACATCAACGTCGCCCAGACTCCGAACAGCATCCGCGCGCTGCAGGCCAAGTACGGCCGCGTGGCAAACACGCTGATGTGGGATGGATTCACCAGCACGAGCTACCACGCTCTGCAGGTGGCGGTCAACCGCCGTTACTCGAACGGCCTCTTCATCAAGGGTGCCTACACCTGGTCGAAGTCGATCAACTTCTTCGACGATTCCGGCTGGGCGGGTCTGCCGCTCTTCAACGCCGCTTCGCAGATCGGTCGTAACCGCGGTCTCGCCGGTTTCGACATTCCGCACAACTTCCAGGTTGGGGCTGCCTATGAGCTGCCCTTCGGCAAGGGCAAGAAGTTTGTCAGTGAGGGTGTCGGCGCCAAGGTACTTGGCGGCTGGAGCCTCTCTGGTATCTACAACGCCACTGCCGGCCGTCCGCTGACGGTCTCCGCCGCCGCCGGGTCGCTCAATGCGCCGGGTAACACCCAGACACCGGATATGATCGCCTCGCCGAGCTATCCGAAGGTGACTGGTCAGGGACAGATCTGGTTCGATCCGACTCCGTTCCGTCCGGTTGAGTTCTCATCCGAGTGGCTGGCGTCGGTCGCAGCTGGTACGACGCGTCCGTTCCGATTTGGTACGGCTGGTCGATCGGTTCTCCGTGGACCTGGCTTCCAGAACCTTGATGTCTCGCTGATCCGGAGCTTCCGTATCACCGAGAGGGTCAACACTGAGTTCCGCGTTGATGCCTTCAACTTCACCAACACTCCGTGGTGGGGCAATCCGGGCACCAACGCCTCGGCGCCAACCCGCGACGCCCAGGGTAATATCCTGCGTGATGCGGCTGGTAACCTGCGCCTCAACGGCTTCGGCCAGGTGCTGAGTGCTAACCAGACCCAGCGTCAGATCCGCTTCGGTTTCCGCATCGGATTCTAACGACGGTCGATTGTGGAGGAGGGGCCGCTCCAGCGGTCCCCTTCTAAAATTTGAGTCCGTGCCGGTGGTTTACGCCACCAGCACGGACTCTCTTATTTGGGGCTTCGGTGTCCAGGGTGGGATTCCCCTCGCAGGGACCTGCCCCCAAATACATATCAGATCTCATTCTAGTCCCCCACCTCACCCGGAAGTCCGAAGCCGCACCTATTTGGGGGGGGGGAGTAAACAGGG
>JBEGMZ010000116.1:0-3658 GCA_041182745.1 Acidobacteriota bacterium | reverse complement strand
GTCTATCCTTCCGTCCTCGCGCTTCAGAATCGGTGCCAGCGTCGCGAGGCTCTCATCCTGAGCCACGGGCTGCAGCTCGCCGCGGGCAAAGAGTGGCAACGACTCCAGCAGCAGGTCCGCTCCCAGCTCGGCCAGCCGTACCGTCAGCTCCCCGGCCGTCTCGGTTGGTTCGATCGCCACCGCCCGCTGGCTCAGAATCGGGCCGGTGTCGAGCCCCTCATCCATCCGCATGATCGTTACCCCGGTCTCGGTCTCACCTCCGGCAATCGCCCAGTTGATCGGCGCCGCCCCCCGATACTTTGGCAGCAGGGAAGAATGGATGTTGAGACAGCCGAGCCGCGGGGCAGCAAGCATCCACCCCGGAAGGATTCGCCCGTAAGCGGCAACGATCGCCACCTCGACCGACTGCAAGAGTGGCTCGAAGAGTGCCCGCGCCTCGGGGGTTCGAATCTTCTCCGGCTGGTAGACCGTGATTCCGTGTTCGATCGCCGCCTGCTTCACTGCTGGCGGCGTCAGGGTCTGCTTCCGCCCGACCGGGCGATCCGGCTGGGTGATCACCGCCACCACCTCGTATCCGGTGGCGATCAGTCTCTCCAGCGCCGGAACGGCGAAGGGGGGAGTTCCAAGGTAGATTAGTCTCATAAGCCGGGCCTGTCTAATCCCAGTCTCCGGCCTTGATCCGCTTACGGATCTTCTTGTTGACCAGCTCTCGTTTGAGCGGGCTGAGGTACTCGATGAAGACCTTGCCGTTGATGTGGTCAGTTTCGTGAAGCACGCAGCGCGCGGCGAGGCCGGAGGCCTCGAAGGTGAACTCTTTGCCGTCAAGATCGAGCGCCGTGACCGTGATCACCTCCGGTCGCTCCACTTCGAAGTAGACCCCCGGAAAGCTCAGGCACCCCTCCTCGCTGATCACACTGCCTTTGGTCGCGACGATCCGTGGGTTGATGCAGGTGATTCGCTCTCGCTTCTCACGCCCCCCACTGACGTCCATGATGAAGAGCTGCCTTGAAAGGGCAACCTGGGGCGCGGCCAGGCCGACTCCGTGCGCGTCATACATCGTCTCGAACATGCTGTCGATAAAGCCGGCCAGCTCCCCGTCGATGTTGGTGATCTCGTCGCCGGGTCGCTGTAGCACCGGGTCGCCATATTTTACGATATGAAGTTTCATGGTAGTTGTCAGTACTCCCTCAACTGTGCAAGGTAGCCCTCGAAATTGCGCCGTGTCTCAATGAGCGAATCACCACCGAACTTATCACGAAACGCCCGGGCGATGACGATGGCAGCCATCGCTTCACCAATTACGCCGGCCGCCGGTACGGCGGTCACATCAGAGCGTTCAAAGTCTGACTCCATCGGTTCCTTGGTCTCGATATTGACGCTCCGGAGACGTTTGCGGAGGGTGGCGATCGGTTTGAGGTAGCCGCGGATGCGGATCTCCTCGCCATTGGTCATGCCGCCCTCCAGCCCTCCGGCGCGGTTCGAGTGGCGGTAGAAGCGGTGCTCGCCGGCATCGAAGCCGATCTCGTCGTGAACCAGCGAGCCGGGGCGACCGGCATTGGCAACCCCCTCCCCAAGCTCGACTGCCTTGACGGCGTGAATCGACATTATCGCCTGCGCCAGCTGGCCGTCGAGCTTGCTGCTCCAGCTGGTGTGGGATCCAAGCCCCGGAGGGCATCCCCTCACGACCACCTCGAAGACTCCTCCCAGCGTGTCCCCATCGGTCACTCCCGCCTGGTCGATCCGCTCCGTCATCAGGGCCGCCGCCGCCGGGTCGGCACACCGCAGGTGGGTGTCATCGTAGAGGCGGACAATCTCTTCCCACGGAATCGATGGATCGGCGACGCTGATCTCTCCAAGCCGGATGACGTGGCTCGCGAGCCTGATCCCGAACTGCCGCAGAAGGAGCCTGGCCAGCGCCCCGACCGCGACGCGCATCGTCGTCTCACGTGCGCTCGCCCGCTCGAGGATGTCACGCAGATCACGCCGGTCGTACTTCTGCCCTCCAACCAGATCGGCGTGACCCGGACGCGGCCGGATCACCCGGCGATCGCGACTCGGCGGCTGCTCTGGTCGCTCGGCCGCCATCACCTCCAGCCAGTTCTTGAAATCACGGTTCTCGACCATCAACGCAATCGGTGACCCGAGCGTCTCACCATGCCGAACCCCGGTTAGGATCTGAACCTGGTCGGTCTCGATCTTCATCCGCCCGCCGCGACCATACCCCTGCTGTCGCCGCCACAGCTCATGATTGATCTCACTGCTGTCGACCGGCAGTCCTGCCGGAAGCCCCTCCACTGTCGCCACCAGCGCCCGGCCGTGTGACTCCCCTGCGGTTGTAAAATTGAATGACATGTTTCCCTTTTCCTGTCCATTTGCCGCAAAATGAAGAGTATAGTTTCACTCGGCGATTTGTGGCAACTACCATCGACAATCGAACGTCAATCTGTGCCGACTGGAGGTTTTTGCCGGAAACGGTTACCATCTCTCATCTCAATTGACCGAATCTTTTTTTTAACCTTTTAACGTGGAGAGATCCATTCAACGGGTGGGCTGGCTCATACCAGTTCGCCGGGGATGAAATCAGCAATGAAAGATCAGAACAACATTACGCGACGGGCATTTGTAGCGGGAACGGTTGCCACAACGGTGGCCCACGCGGCGAGCCGCGACCGGATCCAGGGAGCCAATAACCGACTGCGAGTGGGAGTGATCGGGTGCGGCGGACTCGCCCGTGGCGCCCACATTCCTGCACTTCTGGGTATGAAAGAGAGCGACAACGTCGAGATCGTGGCCGTCTGTGACGTCTACCAGAAGAACCTCGACCTTGGCGTCAAGGCCACCGGCGCCAAGCCCTACACCGACTACCGCCGCCTCCTCGAATCGAAGGAGATCGACTACGTTACCATCGTCACTCCCGAGCACTGGCACGCCCGGATGACCCTTGATGCTGCCGATGCCGGCAAGCATATCTACTGCGAGAAACCGATGACCTGGTCGATCGAGGAGGGGAAGAAGGTCGTCAAAAAGATCGAGCAGACCGGCGTCAAGATGCAGGTTGGTGTGCAGGGTATGTCCGACGACTCCTACGAGACCGCCGCCAGGTATATCAAGCAGGGGGTTATTGGGAAGGTGGTCCAGGCCCAGATCGACTACTCGCGCAACCATCGCGGGGATGACTTCTGGGTTGGCCGGATGGATCCGGATGTCCGCCCGGGCGTCAACCTTGACTGGAATGCCTGGCTCGGGTCGGCGCCAAAGCGCCCGTTCGATCCCGACCGCTTCTTTCACTGGCGGCGTTACTGGGACTACTCGGGCGGCATCGCGACCGATCTCTTTGTCCATCGTCTGACCCGGATGCTGAAGGCGATCGATCTCAAGTTCCCGGAGCGGGTCGTCGCAACGGGTGGAAAGTGGCAGTTCTCCTCCAGCGTCGCCGAGATTCCTGATACTTTTAATATGATCTGCGACTACCCGGGCGGACCGACCGTCATCTGCGTCTCATCGATGGCCAACGACACCCCGATTCCGCACGTTATACGCGGTCACGAGGGGACGATCGAGTTCACCCGCACTGGTTTCACCATTCGGCCCCAGCGGCTGTTTGCTGAGGGCAAGTCGGAGATTGTCCACCAGAAGACCGGCGGTGAGGATATCACCC
>JBEGMZ010000115.1:0-3795 GCA_041182745.1 Acidobacteriota bacterium | reverse complement strand
TAGTGCTCTGGAGTCATGGAATCGTCGGCAGCTGGCGGCGTGTGCAGGAGCTGATCTGATCAACCAGGCCTCGGCGCTCGAGCTTGGCGGTTATCTGCCCAACACCCTGCTGCGCGACGCTGATGTGATGAGTATGGCGCACGGTCTCGAAGTGAGGGTCCCCCTGCTTGATCACCTGCTGGTCGAGCGACTGCTGCGACTGCCCGGCAGTTTCAAGCTTGGCAAATCGGAAGGTAATCCGAAATGGCTGCTGGTGGAGGCGGCAGGAGATCTCCCTGCGCGCGTCGTGAAACGCCGCAAGAAGGGCTTCGAGCTGCCGTTCGACAACTGGCTGCGCGGGGCGCTGCGACCGATGGCCGGGGATCTCCTGCGACTCTCCTCACTGCAGGGAGTTATCGATTTGAAGATGGCGCGAGCGATCTGGGACGATTTTGAAGCTCGACGGGTGACCTGGTCGCGAGCCTGGGCACTGATTGTTCTCGCACACTGGGTCAGGCGGAACTCCGAGGGATGAGTTGAAACAGTCTCCACCTGAAATTAAGACCATCCCACACCTGGTGATCGAACCTTCCCCGGGATGGAAGCCGCTCGACCTCGCCGACCTCTGGCGATACCGGGAACTGTTCGCCTTTCTGATCTGGCGTGACGTGAAGGTTCGCTACCGGCAGACCTTCCTCGGAGCGGCGTGGGCAGTGCTCCAACCGCTTGGAAATATGCTGATCTTCACCCTCCTCTTCGGGCGACTGGCAGGACTGCCATCCGACGGCATCCCGTACCCGCTCTTCGCTATGGCCGGCCTTCTGCCCTGGACCTTCTTTTCGGGTGCAATCGGCAGCGCCGCAAGCAGCCTCGTTGGTAACGCCCACCTGATCACCAAGGTCTATTTTCCGCGAATGATCATTCCAGCCGCTGCGGTGCTGGCCGGACTGGTCGACCTGCTGATCTCTCTGCTGGTGATGGGAGGATTGATGGTCTGGTATGGCGTCATCCCGAGTCAAGCGATGCTACTGCTGCCGCTGCTGGTGCTTCTGACGGCCCTGATCGGACTCGGGGTCGGGATGTGGCTGGCCGCCCTCAACGTCAGGTTTCGTGATATCCGCCATCTGCTTCCGTTTCTGATTCAGCTCTGGATGTTTGCAACACCAGTGATCTATCCGGCGAGCCTGATGCCGGAGCGTTACCGGATGGTCTACTTCATCAATCCGCTGAGTGGATTGATCGAGGCGTGGCGGGTTGCGCTGCTCGGAGGAGTGAATGGGGCCGGATTCAACTGGTCGGCCATTGGGATTTCGGGAGGTGTTGGAATGCTGATGCTGGTCGGTGCTGCCTACGATTTTCGCCGAATGGAGAAGAATTTTGCCGACCTCGTCTGAAGAGATGAAAGCGCCCTTCGCCATCAGAGCAACCGGCGTCTCGAAGCGTTACCAGCTGGGTGGTCGTGCGCAGGTCAATCCGACCCTGCGTGACCGCCTGGTCGAGTTCGGGCAACGGCTTCAAAGTGGAAAGAGGAGAGGCAAAGCAGCCGAGATCCTGGCACTCGACGACATCGGGTTCGAGATCGGCTCGGGGGAGGTAGTAGGGATCATCGGACGCAACGGAGCGGGAAAGAGTACGCTGCTGAAGGTGCTTTCACGCATCACCGAACCGACGCGCGGGCGGATCGAGATCTATGGCCGGGTCGGCAGCCTGTTGGAGGTCGGTACCGGCTTTCATCCGGAACTGACCGGACGGGAGAATATCTTCCTGAATGGGTCGATTCTCGGGATGGCGCGGCGGGAGATCGTTGGCAGGCTCGACGAGATCGTTGCCTTTGCCGAGTTGGAACGTTTCATCGACACGCCGGTCAAGCGTTACAGCAGCGGGATGTATATCCGGCTCGCCTTTGCCGTCGCGGCCCACCTTGAACCGGAGATCCTGTTGATCGATGAAGTACTGGCGGTTGGCGACGCGGCATTTCAGAAGAAGTGCCTTGGAAAGATGGGGGAGATCGCGCGACGTGGGCGGACGGTACTCTTTGTCAGCCACAATACCGCGGCGATGCTCAACCTCTGTGAGCGCGGACTGCTGATCGAGCGGGGACGGCTGGTGATGGATGGAGCGATCGAGCCGGTGATTCGGCACTATCTGAATGGATTGCGGGTTACCACCCCGTGGGATCTGAGTCAATGCCCGGACCGCGAGGGACGGGGCCGGGTTCGGTTCACCCGCGTCAGCTTTGAGGATGGAGCCGGTAACAGGGTCGAGCAGGGAGTCTCTGGCCAGCCCCTGGTAATCGCCCTCGAATACGAGGCGACAGCGGTGGAAAGACTGCCCAACTGCCGGGTGTCGGTCGCCTTCTATGACGGATTGGGTCAGACGCTGTTCAACTGCTCGAGCGAGCTGGTGATCCGCGATCCGATCGATCTGCCAGCGCGCGGAACGCTGCGGTGCCTGATTCCACAACTTCCATTGAGCCAGAACCAGTATCTGCTGACCCTCTTTCTTGAGGTCAATCGCGAGGTTGAGGACTGGATTCTCAACGCAATTGAGCTTGACGTTGTCGATGGTGACTTTTACGGAAGTGGACGCCTCTACCCGGATGGTTGGCGCGGAAAAGGGGTTCTGGTGCCCCACCGCTGGCTGATACCGTGATGAAACCGATGAAAACCCCGCTTCCAGCTCCATTGAGTTCCCTGGCGACAGAGAGCACGCACTGGCCGTGGGATGCCGGGGCAGGCGGATCACACGACGGCTCAGAGATGCCACGGATCACCGTTATCACTCCGTCTTTCAATCAGGCCGGTTTTCTCGAGCAGACCCTTCGGTCGGTGCTGCTGCAGGGATATGAAAATCTCGAGTACCTGGTGATCGATGGTGGCAGTACCGACGGCAGCCGGGAGATCATCGCGCACTATGACCGTTGGCTGAATTGGTGGGAGAGCACACCGGATCGCGGACAGTCTCACGCGATCAACAAAGGGCTGATGCGGGCAACGGGTGAGATCGTCTGCTGGCTGAACAGCGATGACTACTACACTCCGGGCACACTGAAGATGGTGGGCCGCACGCTGGCGGCAGACTCGGGCCATAAGGCTCTTGCCGGGCACGTCCTGAAGGTCTTCTCCGGCAGACCTGACGCGGGAATCCCTAACCGACCGGATCCGTGTGAGCCGGTGCTCCTGGAGGGGCGGTTCGAGGGACGTCGGCGGCTGCTGGAGATCTGGAAACCATACCAGATGCATCAGGCTGCCATCTTCTGGCGACGCGAACTGACCTCCGAAATCGGGCTGCTCGATGAGACTCTCAATCTGGTGATGGACTTTGATTACTGGGCACGAATGTCACGCTACACGACGTTCCTTAATATTGATCAGGTTCTGGCCGTCTGCCACTACCATCGAGAGGCCAAGACCGGTGACGAGTATGCCGGGTACCACCGCGCCTTGAGGAACCGTGTCTGGCGATACTGGGGCTCACCGCTCCGTGGTGAGTTCTGGTATCTTGCGAGCCGGACTGCTCGTCACCTCTGGCTGCCGGCTCTGAGGAGAAGATGAGCGCAAGGGATGTCACCGTCTCAGTTGTCGTCCCGGCCTGGAATGCCGGGCAGACGATCGGCACAACAGTCAGCGCGCTGCTTATGCAGACAGCGGCGCCCGATGAGATCATCATTGTCGATGATGGCTCAACCGATGAGACGATTGAAGCCCTCGCTGGCTTTGGAGACGCGATCAAAGTGATCAGACGTCCGAACGGCGGACCGTCAGCGGCCCGCAACACCGGAGTGCGCGAGGCGACCAGCGATCTGATTGCCTTCAC
>JBEGMZ010000114.1:0-2637 GCA_041182745.1 Acidobacteriota bacterium | reverse complement strand
GGGTCAGGGTCGGGTGATCGACTCGTCGAGATTGAGGATGAGACTGGCGACCAGGGTGTAGGCTGCCAGTTCGCGTTGATCGAGATCGGCCCGGTTCCGTTTCTCACCAATCTGGAGCAACTGTGGAGCCTCTTCGGGACGGCTCTGAAAGCGGGCGAGACGGGCGGAAAGACTCGTTTCGAGGCGGCGCAGTTCATCGTTGTCAGGATGGCGTGAGGTGACCGTCCGGAAAGCGAACACGAGTCGTTCCCGGGGTGAAATCGGTTGGGCGAGAGCCTTCTCGGCGAGAAAGCGCGCGGCCTCGAGATAGGTCACATCGTTCATCAGGTTGAGGGCCTGCAGGGGAGTATTGGTGCGCGTCTCCCGAACCGCGCACTGCTCCCGCGCCGAGGCGTCAAAGACAAGCATGGTGGGGTTGAGAACGGTCCGCTTCCAGTAGGTGTAGAGGCTGCGACGCCAGAGCCCCTCGCCCTTCTCCTGGCCATAATTGGTCATATTGGAGAAGACCATATCCTTGAGAAGATCTGGTGGCTGGTAGGGCTTGACCGAAGGGCCGCCCATTCGTTCAACAAGGAGGCCGGAGACGGCCAGCGCCTGATCGCGAATCATCTCGGCGGAAAGACGGAGTCTCGGGCCGCGGGCGAGAAGTCGATTCTCAGGATCACTCGAAATGGCTGGTCGTTGGGAGCTCTGCCGATAGGTCGCGCTGGAGACGATCTTCCTGAGCAGGCTCTTCATCGACCACGATCGGGATCTGGCTCCAGCGGCGGCGCTTCCCGATCCTCCGTCGCGAAACTCAATGGCCAGCCAGTCGAGCAGTTCGGGATGGGACGGTAGCTCACCCTGGAGGCCGAAGTCCTCGACCGTCCGCACCAACCCGGAGCCAAAGAGCGTCTGCCAGAAACGGTTGACGGTAACCCGCGCCGTGAGGGGATTCTCCCGGCCGACCAGCCAGCGGGCCAGTTCGAGCCGGTTGGCGGGAACCGCGCCACTGCTGCCAGTGGCCAGAAGCGAGGGCAGCGCGCGGGTGACCGGTTCACCCGGCATATCGTAGGTGCCGCGGCGAAGGATAGTGGTCGGACGCGGACTGGGCAGCTCCTGCATGACCATGACGGTCGGGAATTCCGACTCCAAACGCGATTTTGCCTCGACCAGACGACGCCACTTCCGGTGGACCTCACGAATCGTTTCCGGTGCGGCGTCGGCAATCCACGCGTTGCGCAGCTTGAGCTGTTGGGAACGGCTGCGCCTTGCGACGGGGAGCGCGGCAATCTGCGGAATGGTATCGGCGCAGGCCAGCACACCAAGCATCTCTTCATCGAGGGCTGTCTTATAAACACGAACCTCGTCGATTTGACCACGGAACCGGTACTCAGGTCCCCCCCCTCCGCCGATGCGGAGCAATCCGGCATCGTCATTGAAGGTGCGGAAGAGTCGACCGTTGTTGATCTTCAGATTCTGCGGCTTTCCGTCGAGGTAGATGCGGGCCTTTTCATAGGGCAGCGTACTGTCAAAGACGGCAACCACGTGGTGCCACTGCTGAAGGCTGACCGGATCGACGGTCTCGACCCGCCACGAATCATCGGCCCAGACGCCGACGATGTTGAAGTGGAGTTTTCCGTTGTTGAGAAAGAGACCATAGCCCCGGGCCTTGGGCAGATTGTTGTCCTTCTCGAAGGTGATGTCCTTCATCCGGGTGACAATCGCCCCGCTCTGCTCGTGCTCGGCGCGGAACCAGGCGGAGATGACAAACTGATCCTTGTAATCGACCAGTCGATCGCGGAAGTTGAAGTTTCCAACATTGCCAGCATCGAAAAAGATCTGTCCGGCGAGAGCGACTCCCTCGCCAAGAGGCGACGGCGCATAGGAGGGGGTTCCCTCGCGGAAACCGGTCCTGGTGATGTCGAGTTTCTCGCGGGTGCCAAGCTTGTCGTTTGGCTTGGCCATGTCGATATGTTCGACCGTGTCGACCAGCTCGACCGGAGCATTCCGATCAAGTGAATGGCGCACGATCAGATGCTCAGTCGGAAACCAATGGCGCGGTTCTTTCGGATCGAGCTGGCGAGCCCAGGACTCCAGCTGCGGACTGGCCATTCGGACCTGCGTGTCGAGCTGCCGGGCCGTGGCGGCAATCTGGCGGTCGAGATCGGCAAGACGTCGCTGCTGCTCTCTGGTTGGCGCCGATATCCAGGGCGGCGAGTTGCCGAAGTTGTGCGCCCGACCATCCTCAGGAATGCTGTTGAAATAGGCGTAGAGCTGATAATAGTCGCGCTGTGAAATTGGATCGAACTTATGATTGTGGCAGCGGGCGCAGCCCACGGTGAGGCCAAGGAAGACGGTTGAAGTGGTATCGACACGGTCGACGATGTATTCGACAAGATATTCATCGGGGACGATACCATCCTCGGAGTTGAGGCGGTGGTTGCGATTGAACGCGGTGGCGATCCGCTGGTCGAGTGTCGGGTTGGGGAGCATATCGCCCGCCAGCTGCTCGATGGTGAACTGATCGAAGGGCATGTCGCGATTGAAGGCATCGATGACCCAGTCCCGCCAGCGCCAC
Organism: Acidobacteriota bacterium; assembly: GCA_041182745.1. Lineage (GTDB taxonomy): Bacteria > Acidobacteriota > Blastocatellia > RBC074 > RBC074 > CAIOZW01. Next base: position 77 of record JBEGMZ010000114.1, on the reverse strand, counting down.
ATGAAACGCTCGCCATCGATCTGGTAGCCATTGGTATCGGCATAGCGTGCGGCATCGAGCCATTCAAAGGCCATTCG
>JBEGMZ010000113.1:0-5478 GCA_041182745.1 Acidobacteriota bacterium | reverse complement strand
GAGATCAGATTTACATTTGGCGTGGCCGCGAGCCCCCGGCGGTTGAATATCGTGTAGGTCCACTGGTAGTCCCAGGTATTTATCTCGTTATCAAATACCTTCTCAAAATGGTACATCCAGAGCTCCTGCTCCTTCGGATTCTCAATGATGTCAGAGATGAGCCGTTCTTCCCTGAAGCGGGGAAAGGAGGTCATCTCAACGTCATAGTGACGCCAGGCTCTTCTCCAGGTGGCCCAACCCCAGATAAGGGCGTATTTTGAGAAATGGTAACTGGCTTCAAACTTTTTTCGGCCAAAGAGAAAACTGTCGCCGCTGATCATCATCACCCGCTCGTCGTCACGGTATCTCGCGAGCAGCTCGCGGCAAAAGTTAAAAAAGGTGATATCGGGCAGACAATCGTCCTCGAGGATGATGCCCTCATCGACCTTCGAGAAGAACCAGTCGATTCCCCCGCTCATCGCGTCCCGGCACCCCAGGTTTTTCTCATAAAAGAGCGTCTGAACCTCGCAGTCCCAGTCGATCTGACCAATGATATTCCTGACCTGACGGCATTTCTCCCGATCGTCCGGGACATCCGGGCGCGGCCCATCGGCCTTCAGGAAGAGGTACTTTGGCCGCACCTTCCTGATCATCCTGAATACTCGTTTCGTCTGGTCAGGCCGATTGAAGACGTTAAATAGTATTGGAACCGGGAAAGGCTCGTCTGTCACTTTTCTGAAGAAGAACATCGGCAATCACCCACTTGTAAAATTTCATTGCGCGTCCAGTGTCAGCCCGCCGGAAGCGGCACCGCCACGCGACATTAATACCACGATCAGGGTGGAAATCAGACCCGTTATCACATCTTCCTGCCAGCTATCTTCGCCGCTGCGTCGCTTCGAGGGCGATCTCTAACGGGAAGGTCCCTCTCGATCCATAATGCGATGGGCGTAGACAAAAGGGAGAGCGAAAGCGGCAATGTGGCGCTTAGTTTTGCCATTTGAATTTTTGGCATGGTATTCTGAGGGCTTATTTGAATAATCTGATTAATCCGGAGTTCGGAGATGAGGAGGCAGGGGTGAGCGTTCTTGTAGATAAGAATACCAGGTTGATTGTTCAGGGGTTGACCGGCAAAGAGGGGACCTTCCACGCGTTACAGATGCGTGATTACGGGACCAATATCGTCGGAGGCGTGACTCCGGGCAAAGGTGGAACGACGCATGAGGGCTTCCCGGTCTTCAACACGGTCGGGGAGGCGGTGAGCAAGGCCGGGGCAAATGCGACGGTGATCTACGTTCCGCCGCCGTTTGCGGCCGACGCGATCATGGAGGCCGCAGCAGGAGGGGTAAGCCTGATCGTCTGCATCACCGAGGGTATTCCGGCGCTCGACATGGTCAAGGCCTACGAGTTCGTGAGGGAGCGGGGGGTGCGGCTGATCGGCCCGAACTGTCCGGGAGTGATCTCACCCGGCAAATGCAAGGTCGGGATCATGCCGGCACGGATTCATCTGGAGGGCCGGGTTGGCGTGGTTTCGCGAAGTGGAACGCTCACTTATGAGGCCGTTGGCCAGCTTACTTCACTCGGTATCGGTCAGTCGACCTGCATTGGAATCGGCGGGGATCCGATCATTGGAACGACCCAGCAGGATGCGGTCAGGCTCTTCAACGAAGATCCGGAGACCGATGCGATCGTCATGATCGGTGAAATTGGCGGGTCGGCGGAGGAGGAAGCGGCCGAGTACATCCGCCAACACGTCAGAAAACCGGTTGTCGGCTTTATCTGCGGACAGACCGCGCCCCCGGGTAGAAGGATGGGCCACGCCGGAGCAATCATTTCAGGTGGAAAGGGTACGGCGGCGGAGAAGATGGCCGCGATGGAGTCGGCCGGTATTCACGTCGTCAGCAGTCCGGCCGACATCGGAGCGAAGGTCAAAGAGGTCCTCGGTTAAGCAAGGCGTTTCATCGCCGGTCTGGAGGCAGACTCTCAGGGGGGGCTGGACGAGCAGTTCAGGCCCCCTCTTTCGTTAGCGCGGGCGATTGATGAAGAGGCCTGACATCGGGTGACGCCGGATATAGTCGTCGAGAGGCTGGTCGGTAACCGACCGCTGACGGCGGGACGCGCTGCGGAGCAGGAGCTGATCTCCACGGCGGATGACGAAGCCGGTGTGGTTTGTGTCAAGGCCGGCCGTCCCCGATACAAAAAAGACGATGTCTCCGCTCTGCAGGCCCGGTGCGACCCGGGCAAATGTCCGCTTCGGATAGTATCGAAATTCGACCTGGCGCTGGTCGAGTCCGGAGACCTGGTAGAGTGTTTTGGACCGGAGGAGGGTCTCCTCTCCGGTGGTCAGATCGTAGAGCAGCCCGCGCGCGATCTGATAGGCCGACCATTGCGTCGCATAGTGGAGTCGGCTCTTCCAGTCGATTCGCGCGTCCTGGTATCTGATGGCTGCCAACCGTTGCGTGAAGTCCTCCGGACTCTGAGCGTAGGTCAGCGCGAGTACAGTCTCGATAAAAGTGACACAATCGAACCCGTCGAGCCTTGTGACGAGCCTCTCCTCGGCCATGGATGATCCGATGAGCGGTCGGGTAAGATAGCGCCGGCCGAGCAGCCGCTCCGAGATGAACTCAATTCTTTGAGCAACAGGTATTATTGCGCGGCTCCGGTCGATCAGGCTCTGAAGAAGCAACTGATCCCCTGGTACCGTCATCGGCTCCTGTCCGTGGCCAGTGATGGTTGCGGCATAGAGCCAGATGATCAGCACGATCGTTCTACTTCGCACAACCAGCCCCTCCTGAACCGGAATCTCTGACCAGCATTTCCACGATTGAGACCTGCTGCCGGCCTCCCGGCTGGTACACCTCCGGCCAACAGGTGAGCGAGCGTAATGGAGGAGTCAGCAGATTCTTGGCAGTTGCTCTCCGCTGAGCATATCGACGATGCGGCTTGTCCCGAGTGGGGTTCGCATCGTCACCCGACCGGGTGCGGAGCCGAGAACTTCTCCGATCATTGCAGCAGCATCGCCACCGGGAGCCTGGCGGAGAAGATCGAGGGTGGTTGAAGCGTCCGCCGCCGGAACAAACGCGACCAGACGACCTTCACTGGCAAGATGAAGCGGGTCGAGTCCCAGTATCTCGCAGGCTCCACGGACGTCTTCACGAACCGGTATCGCCGACTCATCGAGATTGATCAGACTGCCGGAAGCCTCGGCGATCTCCACCAGGGCGCTTGCCAGACCACCCCGTGTAAGGTCACGAAGGCAGTGAATCCTGACACCAGCCCCTATCAGACTGCGGACAACTGTGACCAGCGATGCCGTGTCACTCTCGATCATCGACTCGAAGCTGAGCCCCTCGCGAGTCGCCATAATCGCGATTCCGTGTCGCCCAAGATCACCGCTGACGAGGATCCGATCACCGGGACGAACCTGGTCCGGAGCAATTGCGAGCGTCCCTTCGATCACCCCGATGCCGGTGGTGTTGATGAAGAGACCATCGGCCTTTCCCCGCTCAACAACCTTGGTATCACCGGTCACCAGTGTCACGCCGGCGAGTTCGGCCGCCCGACGAACAGACCCGACTATCTGCTCAAGGGTCGCCATCGGCAGCCCCTCCTCGATGATCATCCCAAGGCTGAGGTAGAGTGGTCTGGCTCCGCACATCGCAAGGTCGTTGACCGTTCCATTGACGGCAAGCGATCCGATGTCTCCTCCTGGAAAGACTAGCGGGCGCACGACATAGGAGTCGGTTGTCATCGCCAGCCGCACCCCGCCGATCTCAAAGACCGCCCCATCGTGACGCTGATCGAGCAGCTCGTTCCGAAAAGCCGGCAGAACCAGCTGCTCAAGCAACTGGTTCGTCATCCGCCCTCCCCCCCCGTGGGCGAGCAGAACCAGGTCGTGCCGCGTGATCGGTGACGGGCAGATCAGACCAGCTTCCGGATCAGATTTCGTGTCAGACTCAGCCATCGCCGGACTCACTTCTTCCAGGCAATCCGGCCCAGTTCACGCCAGGTGGTCAGTCTGATACCAAGCTCCCTGATCAGCGCCGCGATCTCCGGATCGGTGAAAGAGCGAAGGTCGGCGTACCGTGCCTCCCAGGCGGAGGTGGCCGCCTTCAGCTCCGGATCGTCCATCCCAAGATGGACAATCAGCATCGTCACACCAGGTTTGAGATTTCGGAGAAAGTTCTTATAGGACTCTTTCCGCTCGGCGAAGTTGCGGCCTGGAACTCCGGTCTCAAGATAGTCGAGCAGAACATAGCCCTCTCCTTCGAGCCGGGTCAGCTCGGCGGCACCGATCGGACTCCCGCTCTTTTTACCATAGGCGACCGCTTCCGGGGTTGGACGCATCGCCATCACCGGAATGCCATACTCGCGGCCAAGACGGGTATAGACTTCGAAGAAGTCCTTCCGGGTGTATAGCGTGCCCATGTGAGTGTCGAGGTGGGTTGGCTTGAGACCGGCGGCAAGCGCCTTCTCGATCTGTGCCCGCAGCTCAGTCTCGACCTCCTTCGGTGTCGCCTTCATCGCCGTCTGGATCTCGGAGCGCCACATATAGCCGTCCGGATCGAGCAGGCCCGGCACCTTGTCGACTGGTGCAACCGGTCTCCACCGCAGATACTTCCATTCGCTGGTCAGGGTCAGGTGAAGCCCGAGGTCGAGTTCCGGGTTCTGCCGAAAATGCTCGGCGATCTCCGGAAACCACGGGCACGGAACCATGATGCTGCCCGAGGTGACAAGCCCCTTTCTCAATGCTTCAATCGTCGCGACATTGACTGAATGGGACATCCCGATATCATCGGCGTGAACCATCAGGACCTTTTCGTTGGGGGCATAGCCAAGTCGCTCAGCGGTCGTTGCGCCGACCGTGGCGTTTCCCGGGGGCTGGGCGGTGACCGACTGCCCGGCCGCGAGCAGGAGCAGCGAAACTACCGGCAGACATCTCTTCATCCGTAAGCGGAGCAATGAAATCATAGCTATCTCCATCCATTTCCTCTTCAGGTTCTTATTCAGGGTCTTCAAGCCGTCTGTTGAGAGACCGTGTCTTTGCGAGTGCTTCAGGATATCGAAGGCGCGGCGGCGGATGAGGCCCGCTCACGGCCATAGCGGTAGTAGGCGGCACACGCCCCCTCATTTGAGACCATCGGCGCCCCGAGCGGAGACTCCGGGGTGCAACGAACGCCGAAAGCGGGACACTCCGGAGGTCGTATCAGCCCCTGCAGGATCTGTCCGCTGAGGCAATCTTCCGGTTCGGTGGTCTCGATCCCGCTGAGGTCGAAGCGGAGCGTGGCGTCAAAGCGACGGTAATCGGCGGCAAGAGCGAGGCCGCTCTGAGGTATCTCGCCCATCCCACGCCATTTCCGGCTGGTGGTGGTAAAGACTTCAGCCAGAAGACGGCGCGCCGATTCGTTGCCAGCAGCCCGAACCGAACGGGCGTACTGGTTTTCAACTACGGCTCGCCCCTGCTCGAGCTGTCCGACACACATCAGGATCCCCTGCAGC
>JBEGMZ010000112.1:0-4614 GCA_041182745.1 Acidobacteriota bacterium | reverse complement strand
CGGGTTGAAGGCCAACACCCGTGAGGCCGAAATTTCTGAGCTTGGAGTGAGTGGCTTCCTGGTCAAGCCCTACACCGCCGAGATGCTTCTGCGGACGTTAGCCGGAGCTCTGGCCGGGCGGGCTCCCCATCCTACCCGTCAGGCGTAACTCCGGACTGATCGATGGTCAACGGAGACTGGGGTGAGAGCCCTCTCCCTGGCGGCCAGCCCGGGAGAGGGCGGCTGAGGACGCAGACTTTCAGCTTGGTCCCACGAAAAGAGGAGTTTGGGAGAGAACACCACAGCGCATCGGCCACCCCTAGCTACTCTGCACCAGTATGCCTGTACCCTCGCTCCTCTTTCCGTGTGGCCGTATTGCCGGCGGGACCGCTCCTTCCGGCAATCGCGATCGATGCGTGACGTATTACGGTGGCGCGGAACGGGTCTGACAGCCTCCCGTTGACTGTTCCATCTGCTCCATCGCCTTTCCTCCTGATGTCTCACTATGATTGACATCAACACGCATCGGATTGGATCACACTTCCGTTCCAAACTAGCTCCACTTGAGTTCTACTGGCCTTATTCATCGGTCTTATTTACAGCCCTTATTCATTTTCTCATCCATTTTCCTATCCGCTCCAAGTTTTCCATGTTTACAATCCACTCACTCGCACTCATTTCTTGTCTTCTGCCCATCATCACGCAAGGCTCTCCAGTCCGACCACCGAGAGACCGTCGATCCTACGCCTGCTTGAGGCCGGCTCCGGGTCGTCCGCGACGACAGTTCTGAGCCACCTGGCCCTCTCCGGTGATTACAGTGAGAGGGAAGAGGCAGGTAAACCTGCCCCCAGGTTCACCTGCCTTTTGGACCAGATGTGGCAACCAGCAATGTCCGGTAAATACCCCTAACCGTTTGGTTGCCACTGTTACTCAATAAAGACGTGAGAAAACCCCTTCGATTCCACTCCCCAAAAATTTTTCTCACCTCACGGGTTGACTCAACCCAAAGTGAGTCGAACTGCACTATGATGAAGAGAGGGGGCTGGCAAAGAGGAGGGCAAGGATTAATGATCGAGCCATACAGCCATTTACCGGACGAAGTCTTGGCGGTCTATGACGTCGACCCGCAGAAAGGTCTGCCGGCGGCGGAGGTTGCGCGTCGACGTGCCATTCACGGTTGGAACCGGCTGGCTGAAGTGCAGCGGCGCAGCGTGATACGCCTTTTTCTGGCCCAGTTCGCAAGCCTCGTAGTCGCTCTGCTGGGAGTTGCGGCCGGGGTAGCCTGGCTGACAGGAGGCTGGATCGAGGCCGTGGCGATCGTGGCAGTGTTGTTGATCAATGCCGTCATCGGATTTTTGATGGAGTGGCAGGCGGGGCAAGCGCTGGAGGCCCTGCGGGGTCAGACCCGGTCGATGGCCCGAGTGAGGCGAGACGGTCGTGAAGCGGTGATCGATGCGGAGGAGCTGGTTCCGGGAGACGTGGTAATTCTCCACCCGGGAGACCGGGTTCCAGCCGATCTGCGACTGATCGAAGCGGCCAGTCTGCGGGCGGAAGAGTCGGCGCTGACTGGTGAGAGTGAGACGGTGGAGAAAGCGGTCGAGCCGGTGGCGGTGGGGGCGCTGCTCGCGGAGCGTTATTCGATGCTCTACCTTGGAACCTCAGTCGCGGCCGGTCGAGCGGTCGGGATGGTGACGGGTATTGGAAGCGAGACAGAGCTGGGAAGGATTGGGGCGCTGGTTGCGGGCACACCGGACGTTGTGACGCCCCTGCGCCGGAGACTCGACCGGCTTGGACTGCAGCTGGTCTTTCTTGTGTTGGGAATCGGGGTGTCGGTCGTCTTCGCGGGATGGTGGCGTGGGGACGATCTTCTGGTGATGCTTGAGACGGGGATCAGTCTGGCTGTTGCAGCGGTACCGGAAGGGCTGCCGGCAGTGACAACGCTGATCCTTGCGCTCGGAGTGCTGCGAATGGCTCGTGCCAACGCGATCGTCCGACATCTGCCGGCGGTGGAGACACTCGGCAGTGCGACCGTCATCTGTACCGATAAGACGGGGACCCTGACCGAGAATCGGATGGTCGTTCGTGAGTACCGTCTGGCCGATGGACGAGTGATCAGTCTCGATGACCACTTGTCAGCCGGCGCTCGGGAGCCGGATGGATTGTGGCGGAGGGCGCTCGAGGTTGGTGTGCTCTGCAATGAAGCCTCGCCCGGGGCGGATGGCGTGACGATCGGCGATCCGACCGAGACCGCACTGCTCGATGCGGCGCAACTTCTCGGTCTCGATGTTGGACGGCTGCGAAGTGACCATCCCAAGATTGCCGAGGAGCCGTTCGATGCCACGACGCGGCGAATGATAACTATCCATCAAGCACCAGATGGTATGCTGCGGGCAGGTCTCAAAGGATCTCCGGCGGTCGTTCTGTCGAGCTGTTCCGAGATTGCACTTGGTATCGACCCGGATGGTCAGTTCCTGGTCGCGCCGCTTACCCCTGCCCGGCGTGCAGAGTTTGAGCGTGCCAACGATGAGATGGCGGGTGAAGCCCTGCGGGTACTGGCAATCGCGGAGAGGCGATCGGCCGCTCCAATCAATAACACTGACGGTGGATATGTTTTCCTGGGGATGGTCGGAATGCTCGACCCGCCACGGGCGGAGGCAGCGGCCGCGATCGCACAGGCCTACGCTGCCGGCATCCGCGTCGTTATGCTTACAGGCGATCAGCTCAACACGGCGCGGGCGATTGCTCGTGAACTACGGATTGGCGAGCGGGGACGCCTCGAGGCCCGGCATGCTCACGACCTGGCGACAGTGAGTGGTGAAGAGCTGGCCCATCTGGCGGGTACTGTTCAGGTCTTTGCCCGTGTTTCACCTGAGGACAAACTGCGAATTGTTGAGGCACTGAAAAGTTCGGGGGAGGTCGTGGCGGTGACAGGTGACGGGGTGAATGACGCCCCGGCGTTGAAGCGGGCCGACATTGGGGTCGCCATGGGTCAACGCGGAACCGAGACGGCGAAGGAGGCAGCCGATATTGTACTGACCGATGACAACTTTGCGACCATCATCCGGGCGGTTGAGGGAGGACGGACGATCTATGCCAATATCGTCAAGTTTGTCCAGCTTATGCTGTCCGAGAATCTCTCTGAAGTGATCTTTATCTTTCTGGCGATAGTCCTTGGATGGCCACTGCCGTTGTTACCGCTCCAGATATTGTGGGTCAACCTCCTGACTGACATCTTCCCGGCGCTCGCCCTCGCGGTTGAGCCGCCCTCATCAGACATTATGAATCAGCCACCACGGGCCCGGGATGAGTCGATGCTCTCCGGTTCATTCTTTCTGCTGATCGGATGGCAGGGACTCATGCTCGCACTGATCTCGCTCTTTTTTTATTGGTGGGCGCTGGAGAAGTATGGCTCCGGGAGCCACGCGCGTACAATCGCGCTCTTTGCGCTGATTGGGGGACAGCTCGGTCATCTCTTCAACTGTCGATCGCGTACCCGTTCTGCTTTTGACGGGCTTTTCCGTAACCGATTTCTCTGGATGGCGGTACTTCTGGTGGTAAGCCTCCAGCTGATGGCAGTCTTTTTCAATCCACTGGCCGCGATCCTTGGGACAGCGAGGATCGATCTGGACGATCTGATAGCAATCATCGGATCGGTCTTTCTTCCAGTTCTGATCGTTGAGATAATAAAGATGGCGGGCCGGTGGAATATCAGCGGAAGAGGTCGCGCTCTCGTGGGCGGATAATGTCGGTCGCCCACTCATGGCTTTCCTGGCTGGATATAGATCTGTAGCCACGGAGCAGGACGACCGGGATCCGTGAGGTCTTTTGCATCAACAGTCCGCTGGCGGCAGCGATCTCGTCGGCGGCGGCAAGAACGGTGGCTGAGAGCTCCTTACCGTGATCGTCTCGCTGTCCGCGAAAGTCGACCAGCGGTTTGATGCCGCTGAGACCGATGGCGACGTTGGTCAGTCCTTCCCGCCAGGCGCGACCGAAGGTGTCGGTTATGATAACGGCAAGGGGACTGTCCTGCCCTGGCATCATGAGACGCAACTCATCACGGAGCAACCGTGCCGAGTGGTCCGGATCGACCGGAAGGAGTGAGATCCAGTCATCCCCAACGACATTTGATCGATCGACCCCGGCGTTGGCGCAGATGAACCCGTGATGGGTCTCAGTGATGAGAACGTGACGATCGACGCGGAGCAATGAGGAGGATTCTCGAAGTATCACCTCGACCAGCCGCGGATCGCGCACCTGGAACCGGGCAATCTCTTCGGCGCGGCTCGACGGCATTATTGTCGCAAGATCGATGAGCCGGCCCTCCGATTTTGAGACGATCTTTTGAGCGACGATGAAGATGTCACCCGACTCCGGATGAAGACCGATCCGACCGGCTGCCTCAACGATCACCCGGGCCAGATTGTCACCTGGACGGATCTCACCGATGCCGGTGATCGGGATCAGTTGAATCGAATCGGCCAATTATGTAAACCTCCAACTGTATGTTGCCTGCTGCTACCATAATATTTCGACTGTTTGGCCCCGTGGTCGCCCTGCTGGCACCGTGCCTTTCGGCAGCGACTTGGCAATCAGATACTTCCGCGGCTCTTCCGAACAGGTCGAATGTCGCCCACG
>JBEGMZ010000111.1:0-4233 GCA_041182745.1 Acidobacteriota bacterium | reverse complement strand
CCCCGACACTGGTGGTGGTTCCAGTATCGGTGACCGACCGGAACGGGCAGCCGATCCGAGACCTCGACGGGGAGGATTTCGTTCTCGAAGAGGAAGGGACTCGGCAGCAGGTGCAGATGCTTGGCGATCCGGGCAAGACCCCGATCGAGCTCGGACTGCTCTTCGATGTCTCACGAAGCGTGCGAAACCGCTTCGATTTCGAAAAGACAGCGGCAGCGAAGTTTCTGGAGGTGGTGCTGAAAGAAGGTGACCATGCCTCGGTCTTTCTGATTGGGCGGGCTTCGCGCCTCGCCATTGAGCGAACCGGTTCGGCGAAGAGTGCGGTGGCGGCTGTCGAGGCGATCGAGCCGACCGATGAGGCAACTGCGTTTTTTGACACGGTGGTCGATGCGGCACGCTATGTCGAGGAGAAGGCCGCGGCCGGTGCGCGGCGAGTACTCGTGGTCATCTCTGATGGCGAGGACAACAACAGCGAAAAGTCCCTGCTGCGCGACGCGCTGACTGAAGCGCAGAGTAAGAACTGCCTCTTCTACGCCATCAACCCGAGTGGCCCCTCAATCCGCCTCAACCGGATGAGCATACGGGGCCACGAGGGCATGCTGCGGATCGCCAACGAGACCGGTGGTATGGCCTTTCTGCCGGATCGTCTTGATGACCTCGAACGGGTATTCAATCACATCGCGGCTGAACTCCAGGCTCAATATCTGATCGGATACTACCCCTCAAATGAGCAGAATGACGGCAGCTACCGCCGCATCACGGTAAAGGTGCGGGATCAACCCGATCTCCGAATCCGAGCCCGGCAGGGGTACTACTCAGCAAAGCAGTGACGTCGCGGCCAGGCGAAAGTTATAATGGAACTCCTCTTTGGAATACGCAGATCAATCAAAAGGGAGATCGAAAGGGAGAACGATATGGGATCACCAAACAGACCTTCAACAAGGACTTTCGGAATTGGGGATGAGATCTCCTACGTCTTCGGCTCCGGCATCGTCTACGGCGAGATTATCGGGCTGCTCGAGGGCGGAGGGGCGGTCGAGATCCTCTTCGAAGATGGTCGACGCGAGATCAAGAAGAGTCGTGACGGCGCACTCCACCTGATTCGCCGGGCATCGGGGAAGAGCGAACTGGAGGAGCGCAACGCCGATCGCGACAAGCTGCGTGACTGGAACGTGACGGAGATCATTCGAAGCGAGAAACGGCGCGGACGCTGATTGTCACCCGCCGGTCGGTAAAAATTTACTCCGCCCCCGGCACTCCCTGCCCCCCGACAGGCAAGGTCGGGCACGGCCGGCGTTCTATGGAATAAGTTCTGTGGGATGAATGTTGACGTTCCGCGTCAGGTTGAAAGAGTATTCGATCCTGACCATCCGATCCTGATAAAGAGGAGTAGACCCGGGAATGAAATACCAGAAATCTTCGTTGACGATTCCGACCATCATCATACTGCTGGTGGGGGCGGTGCTGGCTTATGGCCAGGATGCACCGCGTGAGAGTCCGGGCATTTCGTCCAATCAGCTGATCGCGTCAGGGACAGCTGCGCGGCTGAGCCTGCAGACGCAGCTCAGTTCAAAGTTGAATGAAGTGGGAGATCCGGTGACGGCAGTGCTGTACGAGCCGGTGCGCGATACTGACGGTCGGGTGGCGATCCCCAAGGGAACCGAGTTCACCGGTCGGATTACCCAGGTTCAGCCGGCCCGGCGCCCGCAACGGCAGGCGACCATGACGATCGTCTTCGAATCGATGCGGATGGGTTACGGAGTCGAGCGGATTGCGACGGTGGTGACAGCGATCGACGACTATGCCAACGATGAGAAGATGCGGGCGAAGGATGAAGAGGGGCAGGTTGGAGCGGGGCGTTCCGGGTCGCGCACGGCGCGGAATGCCGGCATTGGCGGAGGGCTCGGCTCGCTGGGCGGGATGATCATCGGAGCGGCTGGTGGCGGCCTGGGTGGAGTGCTCGGCGCCGCCGGGGCCGGAGTTGTCGGTGGAGTGCTGATGACGAAGGGAAACGATATCCGTCTCAGCCCGGGAACCATTCTGCGCATCCGCTTTGACCGTGAGCTCTCACTGCCGGTCACTGACAGATAAAGAGTTGGTCACCAGCGCGAACCGGGCTCAAGATTGATTGTGACGGCCTGGGATTCCTGATCGTGGTGCCAAACACGAACATCGACCGGACCCGGTAAAAGACCGGGTGGGATCGGGGCGTTTATCTGGAGCTGCTCGGCCGGGTATGGCCCAATCCAGGGGCCGACGTAGACCGGGTTGATGCCGAATCCACCGATCTCGACTCGGAGATCCTGACGCGTAACAGCACCAGAGAGACCAGCCAACCTGATTGAGACAAACCCGCGACGACCACGATGGGGAAAGACGTGATCGAGGGAGGCGGCATTGACAATATCGACGATCTCAAGTGATGGGACTGGCTCCATCGGCCGGTCGTTCCAGCGACGTGAGGCCCTGATGAGGACTCTTGTCTCCTCGCGGTTCAGCACTTCGGCGCTGGCGAAACCGGCCGCCCGAATCATGCGAATGAGACAGTCGATATTTGGGCCCCACCAGTTGTCGTACTGGCCTCCCAGCTCATCAACCTCGTAGAACTCCATCACCGGCTGGGGGGATTGGTAGAAACCGTCGATGATGTGAGAGCTGATGAGAGCGACATCGCGGGTCACTTCACAGATCTGTTCAAGGCCGAGCAGTGGGTGGCGCAGATGGTAGAGGACACCGAGGAAGAGGACGATGTCGAAGGTCCCAAGCCGATCCATCGAGAGATCGTAGACGCTCAGCTCCTGGAAATCGACCTTCGATGAGAGGGCCTGGTGAGCACGAAAGAAGTTTTCAGGCCGCCAGCAGTCGACTGCGGCCACCTCGGCCCCGCGCCGTTCAGCCTCAAAACTGTAGAAGCCATCCCAGCAACCGACATCGAGCAGGCGCTTTCCGGTGAGATCGGACGGCAGCAAGAGACGCCGATAGTTCTCGTGCAGCTCGGTCAGTGGATGGACTCCGGGCGTGACCAGGCCGTCTCCGAGATCGATGCTGTGCCACCACGAACCTTCAAGCATCTCCTCCCGGCTGCGAGTGGTGTTGCGCTCGATCTGCTCTCGCAGCCGCTGCGTCTCGTCGACAATCCCTGTCATATCCCCGGCTTTCATCGGTCGACTCCTCTTTATCGTGACTCTTTATCGTGCCTCACCAAGCCTTCTTCACCGATCATTTTCATCGATCATTTTCATCGATCCCGTCCTGCCAATCCCATCTTATCGAGAGGATCCGGTCGAGAGGATCCGGAACATCAGACGGCAGTCGATGACGCACACAGAAGGTACCTTGGACGGACATTGAATTATAGGGTGGCCGGAAGACAATGGCCAACTGAATGATTGAATTTCGGTGGCGAGGCAGGTATCCTGTCGGACTATGAGAGTAGCCCTTGACGCCATACCCCTGGTCGCCGCCAAGACCGGCATCGGGCATTACACGGACGCGCTGGCAGCGGCGCTGGCCCGGATCCACTCTGATCACCAGTATACCCTGCTCTCGCCGTTCGATTTCGCCCTGCCGCCGGCCCCCGAGACTCCGCCCAATCTGAGCAAGATGTTTCTACCAGTGCGGTCGGTCTTCCGTCGCTGGTGGCTGGTCGGGCTGCCATCACTTTTGCAGATCACGCCATTCGACCTTTTTCACGGTACAAACTACTGTATTCCGGTCTTTGCTCCCTGCCCGACCGTTGTAACGGTCCATGACCTGTCGCTCTTCCGGCGTTCCTCAACCCATGAGGACGAGAATGTGCGGCGGGGAAAGCGGAGGATTCCGCTGATGATTCGTCGGGCGACCCGGATCATCGCTCCAAGCGAGTGGACACAGCGGGAGATCGTAGAGCATTTCAGCATCGACCCGGGTCTGGTGCGCGTCATACCGGAGGGAGCACGGCCGGAGATGCGCCCGCTGCGGCCGGAGGAGTGTGCCGAAGTCCTGCGCCGCCACGGGATCGCCTCACCCTACCTGCTCTTTGTCGGCACGATCGAACCGCGAAAGAACCTGCCGGTTCTGCTGCGAGCCTATGACGAGCTGCTGCGAAGGACCTCACATCGCCCACAACTTGTTCTGTGCGGCGGTGACGGTTGGAAGAACGAGGAGGTCTACCGGCTGGTTGATGAACTGAAGCTCGGCGAGAAGGTTCGATTCCTCGGTTACGTGAAGGATGAGGACCTTCCGGCCCTCTAC
>JBEGMZ010000110.1:0-3120 GCA_041182745.1 Acidobacteriota bacterium | reverse complement strand
CTCGGCTGGCGATCAGACTGAGAATCCGTGCGGGATGTAAGGGGGGACGGCAGAGACCGGGTGGAAGACAGGTCGTCTCAACGGCAGTGAAGAGGTTGGTCTGCTGATCGAAAACCCGGTTGAGTGGAGGGTGTAACATAGTAAATAATGTCATATGCATGAAGCAGCCATCATCAGACAGGTTATCGAGATCGCAGAGGTCGAAGCGCGGCGGGTTGGAGCGGAGCGGATCACACTGATCAAGCTGCGCATCGGGGAGTTTCGCGGGGTTGTGGCGACGGCACTCGAGTTCGCCTTTGACGTCTTGCAACGAGGGAGCCTTGCCGAGGGGGCGCGGCTCGTGGTCGAAACGACCCCGCTCCGGATGAGTTGTGAAGAATGCGGGGAGTATGATTGTTCGCTGAGCCGTCTTAGCCTCTACTGCCCAGGGTGCGGGAAGCAGGTTGATGTCGTTGGTGGACGTGACTTGGAAGTTGAATATGTCGAGGTTGCCTGAACCGGGAGTTGTGCCGGAGGAAGCGGGAGGGCGAGATGCATCAGGTAATAGTTGAGAGAGGGATTCTTGACGCGAATGAGGATCTGGCCGCACGTAACCGGAAGTTATTTCGGGAGCGAGGAGTCTTCGTTGTCAATCTGATGTCGGCACCCGGAGCGGGTAAGACCTCCGTGCTTGAGCAGACGATCAGGCGGCTGTCCGGGAGGTGGCGGATCGGAGTGATCGAGGGCGATCTGGTAACGACTCTCGACGCGGATCGGATCCGCGCGTTGGGAGTTCCAGCCTTCCAGATCACGACCGGTTCGGTCTGTCATCTCGATTCGCGTATGATCGACCGGGCGCTTGGGAGCTTCGATATCGAGGGGCTCGAGTTGCTGGTGATTGAGAATGTCGGGAACCTGGTCTGTCCGGCCGAGTTCAATCTGGGAGAGGACCTGAAGGTGATGGTCTTCAGTGTCGTCGAGGGGGCGGACAAGCCAAGGAAGTATCCGCTGATGTTCCACGAGGCGGAGGCAGTTCTGCTCAACAAGGTCGACCTGCTGCCATACTCTGGAGTGAGTCTGGAAGAGTTGACGGAGAATGTCCGAGAGGTCAACCCCGGGGCGCGGATCTTTCCGATCTCATGTCGTGGCGGGGAGGGGATTGAAGAATGGATCGAATGGCTGGCGGATTGCGTGATCAAGGCGCGGAGGCTCGGGTGATGGGGCGAAGTGGAGTCCTCGGGCGGGCCGATTTTGGGTCTTTGCTGGCGGCGCTGGGGGCTGATGGGCGGACGGTGATCGGGCCGACGGTGAGGGATGGAGCGATCGTGTATGACGAGATTGCGGCGGTTGAGGATCTGCCGATTGGCTGGCGGGACGAGCAATCACCTGGACGGTATCGGCTGGAGCGGACCGATCGGGGGGCGCTCTTCGATCACGTCGTCGGTCCGCAGTCGTGGAAACGGATCCTTCATCCACCGCAGGTTCGGCTCTGGTCGGCGAAGCGGGAGGGGGGCGGCTTCAGCGTTGAGGCGCCGGCGCCAGAATCGAAGCGCTACGCTTTTCTTGGCGTGCGCGGGTGCGAGATGGAGGCGATTGCACGGCTTGATCGGGTGTTGCTGGGCGGTGAATATGTCGACCCGGTCTACGCCGGAACGAGGGAGGGGCTCTTTCTGGTGGCGGTCAATTGTGGTCGGGCGGGTGGAAGCTGTTTCTGTACCTCGATGGGGACCGGACCGCGGGTTGGAGGTGGTTACGACCTGGTTCTGACGGAGCTGATCGATGAGAGAGGCCATCGGTTCCTGCTTGAGGCGGGAAGTGAGCGTGGAGAGCGGCTGCTTGAGGGGCTGCCGCTGAGTGGGGTCGATGAGGCCGAGCTGCTTGCCGCCTCTCAACTTGTAGCGGCGACGGCGGCGAGCATGGGACGCAAGGTTGAGACTGCAGGGCTGCGGGAGCTGCTGCAGGAGCAGAGCGAGCATCCGGTCTGGGATGAGGTGGCACAGCGCTGCCTCGCCTGCGCCAACTGTACGATGGTCTGTCCGACCTGCTTCTGCAGCACGGTTGAGGATGTGACGGATCTGACCGGGGATCATGCCGAGCGCTGGCGGAGGTGGGACTCCTGTTTCACGATCGACTTTTCACACCTTCACGGAGGAAGCGTACGGCAGTCGACGCGGGCACGTTATCGCCAATGGTTGACGCACAAGATGTCGACCTGGATCGACCAGTTTGGTGAGCCCGGCTGCGTCGGTTGCGGTCGCTGCATCACCTGGTGCCCAGTGGGGATCGACCTGACGGCAGAGATTCGGGCAATTCAGAAGACGGCCTCCGGAGAGGCCGAAACGGGTGAGGTGACGGAATGAGCACATTGACCTTGGAACAGATGATTGCGAGCCACCCCTTCTTTGGCGGACTGGACGAGTCGATGCTCAGATCGATCGCGGCCGGGGCGCGTCAGGTCGAACTCCCGGCGGGAGAGACGATCTTTCACCAGGGAGAGTCGGCTGACCGGTTCTATCTTGTCCGAACGGGCCGGATCGCCCTCAATATTCATACGCCGCGTCGCGGTGGGCACACCATCCAGACAATCGAGGATGGTGAGATCCTCGGCTGGTCATGGCTCTTTCCGCCTTATCGCTGGCGTTTTGATGCCCGGGTGGTCGAGCCGGTGACAGCGATCGAGATCGATGGTCGCCGGTTGCGTGAACAGTGTGACCTCGATCATGACCTTGGCTACGAACTCTTCCGGCGGTTTGCGGCGCTGATTGGGCGACGCCTGGAGTCGACCCGAATCCAGCTGATGGATCTCTATGGGGTCAGCCATTGAGGGCTGGCGGGAGAGGTGAGCGGAAAGAGAGGTTGAGATGAGAGACCCGATGCTTCCGGATCGGTACGCAATAGACAGGGTGACCCGGGATACCCACGACACCTTTACCTTCGAGCTGACGCCGTTGGAGGAGAAAGGGGTGAGGCCATTTCTTCCGGGTCAGTTCAACATGCTCTACGTCTTCGGGGTCGGGGAGGTTCCGATCTCGATCAGCGGGGATCCGGGAGTGCCACAGCGGCTGGTCCATACGACGCGGGCGGTCGGGACGGTGACAAAGGCGATGGAGCGGCTCAAGCGTGGCGAGGTGATCGGGGTCC
>JBEGMZ010000109.1:0-8563 GCA_041182745.1 Acidobacteriota bacterium | reverse complement strand
TCCGCCCATCGCTCGCCAATCTGACCGGAGGGGCAGGGGCACCGAGTTCCAACCGGACGATCACTTCGCCGGATATGGTTCAGCCCTATTCGCAGCAGTACAACCTGAGTATCGATTACCGTTTCTTCGGGAGCGACACGGTACTCAATGTCTCATATGTCGGGACAAGTGCGCGCCATCTTGGAATGACTCGACTACCAAACGGCGGGGCACAATGGGCGGCGACGATCAATGGGCAGCCAAATCCGCGGCCGCTCGCCACACAGTATGGAAGCTCGATCATCACGCTGCTTGAGACTGGAGCCTCATCCAACTATCACGGTCTGCAGTTGGCCTTGACGGGAAGGCTTGCCAAAGGGCTGATGGTTCGCGGCTCCTACACCTGGTCAAGAGCCATGGATGACATCTCAACGGACAGTCAGAACTTCATCAGTGAGAGCAATCGTCGGCTCGACTATGGACCATCGGACTTCGATATTCGGCACAATTTCAATACAGCGTTGATGTGGGCGCTGCCATTTGAGAGAAGAGGCTTGCTGGGCCATCTTCTGGGGGGATGGCAGGCTACGACAATCATCAGCCTGCGGTCTTCATTGCCATTTACGATACTTAGTGGAACGGCAACTCCGGATGGGGTGGCCGTCAACCGTCCGAGTCCGACAGCCGGAGCACTGATTCGTAACCCGACCAGTTTCAATGCCTGGGCGCTTGCCCCGGGCGTGACGCTCAATCAGCTGATTCCCAGTTTTACCGGGAGCTTTAGTGCGACTACCCCGGTGGGAACACTTGGCCGGAACACTGAACGAGCCGATGGCTATGCCGAGGTGAGTCTTGGCATTCACAAAGATTTTGCCCTGACTGAGCTGGTGAGGCTGCAATTCCGGAGTGAGGTCTTCAATCTGTTCAACACGGTCAACTATCTCAGTTACACGACCAGTCTGGCCAGTCCGGCCTTCGGGGCGGCGCAGTCGGTTTATGGACAACGAACGATGCAGCTGGCTCTGCGGTTGTCGTTCTGACCGGTTTGTATGTGGACAGCGGTCAAAAAGCGGGAGAAGGGTCGAGGGATAAATATCGTTCGGCGCTCTCCCCATCTTTTCGTATAAATACCAAACAGGATTCATATGTACGTGCTTTTTCTACTCCTTCTGTTTATTACGCCAGTGCCGGACGGAGGAGGGACAACCAGGACCTGGCCTGGATTTCGTGGAAACGGAGACAGTCACAGCAAGGCCGACAATCTGCCGGTGGAATGGTCAGATAACAGCAACCTTGCCTGGGATGTCAGACTCCCCGGATATGGTCAGTCCTCACCGGTGGTCTGGAAGGGACGTGTCTTCATTACCGCAGTTGATGGTCCAAACAAGGAGCAGGCATACGTCCTTTGCTATGACCTGCGGAGTGGAGATGAGCTGTGGCGACGAGTTGTGGGAACGACTGAAAAGGTCAAGGTAGGTAACCTGGTCAGTCAGGCCGCGCCGACCCCGGTTGTTGATGGAAAGAGAGTCTACGTCTTCTTCGAGACAGGTGACCTGTACGTTTTTGATCACCGTGGCCGTCGGCTATGGGAGCGGCAGATGACGAGTGATTACGGAGGTGTGAAGGGGCCGCATGGGCTGGGCAGTTCGCTCGCCGCCAACCGGGACAATATCTTCATCGCCATCTCCCACCTTGGAACCTCGTTTGTGATGGCGATCAGCAAACGAGATGGCCGAACTGTCTGGAGAACGGAGCGCAAATCCGGCATGGCTTGGGGAACACCGCTCGTCATCAGACATGAGGGGCGGGAACAGGTTATTGTCAGAGGCGGTGAAGGAGTAATCAGCTATGACACGGCCGATGGAAAGGCACTCTGGTGGGTGACTGGTTTGAAGGGGGCACCGATGCCTTCGCCGACCCTGGCTGGTGACCTGCTGATTATTGGATCTGATCAGAAAGAGGGCAGTATGGCAATCCGGATGGGCGGGAGCGGAGATGTGACAGCAACCCATATTGTCTGGCGGCCGACCGATGCCACCTCCTATTTCAGCTCACCGCTGGTCCACCTTGGGCTGGTCTATTTCATTAGTAAAGCAGGAATCGCCTATTGTGTCGACTTGAAGACAGGACGCGAGCAGTGGCGTCAGCGTCTGGGGGGTGGTGAGTGCTGGGCGTCACCACTGGCAGTCAGAGACCGGATCTACATCTTCAGTAACGAGGGAAAGACTTTTGTTCTCCGCGCGGGGCGACAGTACGAGCAGCTGGCAGTCAATACAATCAGCGAACTGGAAAGAATCTATGGTGTTGCGGCAATTGACGATGCACTGCTGCTGCGCTCAGGTCGGCGCCTGATCAGACTCAGCGAGACCCGGTTAGACAGAAGATGATTGCTTAAGATTGACGATCATTCAGAAGCGAGTGTTGAGAAGACTATGAAGATATCTTTGTTGTTGAACTGGAAGAGGTCACTCTTTCCAAAGATAAGCAGACAGCGGTTCCTGCGGGCAGCCTTTTTGGTGATAGGCCTCTTGCTGGTCGTCATCCTGAGTTATCGATTTTATGTCAGAAATATCGCCCCGACCCGGATCGCTTTTGTCAACTACCCTGAATTCAGCCTGGCAAGGATTGAGAAGTCGAGTTCCTCCGCTTTGATACAGATCGATAATCTGCCGCTGACAGAGCTGCGCAAGGCACGACAGTATCCGGCAGTCTTTGTCTTCAGTCGGGGATTGCAGCTCTCACCGGAGCAGTTTCAAGAGCTGCAGAATGCCGGATTTGCGGGAACGGCAATCTTCATGGAGGGGGCGACCAATCCGAATCAGGATGTGACCAACCTGAAGGGAGGAGATCTGGATGCTATCTCCAGTTACCTGCGGTTTGGAGGTAACCGTAATTATCGGAGCATGCTGACCTATGTGCGTCGGATGATCGATCGCAAAAAGTACTTTGCGGCGGTACCCGAGGCACCATTCGAGATCCCACCGGATGCCTTTTTTCATCTGGAGGAAGAGGCGATATTCCGTGATTATGATGGGTTCATGGAGCATATCCGGACCAATCGTCTCTTCAAACCCAACGCTCCAACCGTCGCTCTGCTGACCAGCGTTCCGGGGCCGTTCAACGCAAATCGCGAGCATGTCGATACCTTCATCAGGGAGCTGACCAGTCGTGACATCAATGTCGTGCCGATCGCGGCGGCAACGAGGCGCCTCGAGTTTCTGAAAGAGGTCAAACCGGATCTGGTGATTATGATGCCGCACGGCAGGCTGACGCTGGGGCAAGGGGCAGAGGCTGAGGAGTGGATGCAGGCACAGAATATCCCCATGCTTGTACCGGTCAGTGTCTTTCAGGAGTATGACAAGTGGTTGAAAGACAAGCAGGGGTTCAGTGGCGCGCTGGTCTCGATGAGTATTGCATTGCCGGAGATAGACGGGGGTGTCGTTCCATATGCGGTTATCGCGCAATATCGCAATCAGGAAGGCCTGCTCGAGTTTCGTGCCATTCCCGACCGGATGATGAAGTTCTGTGATGGTGTCAGGCAGTGGTTGAAACTGAAGAAGATGGCGAACCGCGAGAAGAGGGTGGCCATCTACTACTTCAAAGGTCCTGGTAACAATGCCCTGACCGCCTCGAATCTGGAGATCATCCCTTCGCTTTACAATATGCTGCGACGGATGAGGTCCGAGGGGTATCAGGTTGAGAACCTGCCGGCGAACGAGAAGGATTTTCAGGATCTTCTCATGAAGCGAGGGCCGGTTCTCGGACCATATGCGAAAGGGGCCTTCGATGATTTTGTCAGATCTGGTCTGCCCAAGCTGGTCAAAGTGCCTGATTATCAGAGCTGGGTGGAGAAGAATCTGCCAAAGGAGAGTTATGATGCGGTAGTTGAGAAGTATGGTCCGGCTCCGGGAGAGTACATGGGCCTGACTCGTGACGGGCAGGATTACATTGCCGTCACCCGGGTCGAGTTCGGTAACATTGTCCTGCTGCCGCAGCCTTTGCCAGCCGTCGGAGGTAACGCCTTTCAACTGGTCCATGGGGCGAAGGTGGCCCCGGCGCATCCCTACATCGCCTCATATCTCTGGACACGTAATGCTTTCAAGGCCGATGCGATCATCCATTTCGGTACTCATGGCTCACTTGAGTTTACACCGGGCAAACAGATGGCCCAGTCAGAATACGACTGGGCGGATGCGCTGATCGGGACGACTCCCCATTTCTACATCTATACGATAAGCAATGTTGGCGAGGCGATCATTGCCAAGCGACGGAGTTATACCACGACGCTCTCGCATCTCACACCGGCTTTCACCGAGAGTGAACTGTATGGTGATCTTAAGCAGTTGCAGGACAAGTTCCAGGCATATCAGAACGCGAGTGGTGAAATAAGGCGTGAGTATGGGCGCAGCATTATAACGCTAGCGGAAAAGACCGGCATCACGAAAGATCTCAACTTGCAGATTACTGAGCCGGAAGATCTAAAGGGGGAGGCTTGGCAGAGGCTGGAGAATTATCTTGAAGAGATCTCCGCTGAGAAGATTACCGCCGGCCTCTACACTCTCGGCAATGGTTACGATCCAGCGAAGACGGAGATGACAGTGACCCTGATGGCCATCGACCGGGTGGCCGAAGGGATGGCTGAGCTGGACCTTATTGCAGGCCGGCTGACGGCAGGTCAGCGCGATGACCGGAAGCTCTTCGATCGTCGTTACCGGCAACCGGCCAAAGTGATGATCGGCAAGGTTATGAAGGGGCAGCTGAGTGTCGGGGCCGCCCTCACGCAGGTGATTGGCAGAGAGAATCTCACCTTTGCCGAGGAGTGGATGAAGACGGCACGGCGACCGTCAGATGATGACATTGTGCGTGGATTTATTGGTATGGCGGGTGCACGGGCTGGGGCGGCCCCCGCCGACAGGGTGGAGAGTGGTGGTGTATCGGCAGCGGAGGTCGATCAACTTCGTGAGCTGGTAGTAAGGATTATTTCAGATCCAAAGAAGCGCGAGTTCATTGCCAATCTCCGCTCTGAACAGCAGTTTCGGATGTCATCGGGTCTGCTCGATCCGGCAACGCTCGAGAGGGCCCGGACCGTCGCACGGGCCGTTCCGCGTATGGCCGAGGCGATCGAGATTGGACTGGATCCCGACGTCAACCGACTGTTGCGACTGATGCAGCGTAACCCTCTTCGCGACATGACTTTCAAGTTGATGGAGGACAAGGAGCTTGTTGGGCGTGTCGAGGCGGAGCGGGAGCGTCAGCTGGCAGAGCTCAGACGTCTCTGCCTGACACCGGAAAAACTGGCCGCATTGAAGCTGGTCAGAGAAGGGGGGGACGTGTCCGCCAATGGTGATCTCCCTGCCCTGCGTGGACTGGTCGAGCAGCTCAGGTTTTTGCAGATTAACTATGACCGCTGTGACAATCTCCGGCAGGCAACGAAGAAACAGATCGGCGAGGCCATCGATCAGGTCTCCCGTCAGATCGTCCAGCTGGAAGATCGCGATCGTGACCGTTCCCGGGCGATAGTGGCGGCTCGTAACAGTATTGAGAACATCACCAGGTCGAAGGCATTGCTTCTTGAAAGTGGCCGAGCGGAGTTGGACAGCGTGATAAATGGCCTCAATGGCGGTTTCATCGTGCCGTCTTCTGGTGGTGATCCGGTGGTCAATCCGCTGACGATTCCGACGGGAAGAAATCTATACAGTATCGATGCCGAGAAGACCCCGTCGGTTGAAGCGTGGCGCGTCGGCAAACAGCTTGCCGACGCACTGCTTCAGCAACATCTCAAGTTGCATCAGCACTATCCAAAGAAGGTCGCGGTGACGCTCTGGCCTTCTGATTTCATTGAGACAGAGGGGGCGCTGGTGGCCGAAGTTCTTTATCTGCTGGGTGTTGAGCCAGTACGCGACCCTTTTGGTCGCGTACTCGACATCCGGATCACGCCGGCGGCCGAACTGCAGCGTCCACGCGTCGATGTCGTCGTCCAGACGGCCGGACAGTTCCGGGATCTTGCGGCATCGAGGCTCTATCTGATTAACAAGGCTGTTCGAATGGTCGCGGGACTAAACGAGGATGCACCTTTCGAAAACCACGTCAGGAGCGGCACGGCTCAGGCTGAAGTGGCACTCAAAGAGAGGGGGCTGTCACCGGTTGAGGCCCGTGAGATCTCGACGCAGCGGGTCTTTGGCGGAGTCAATGGCAGTTATGGAACCCAGATCATGGGCATGGTCGAGAATGGCGACAAATGGGAGAAGGAGCAGGAGGTCGCCCAGACCTATCTCAACAACATGGGTGAACTCTACGATGAGGGTGAGGGATGGGGACGCTTCCGCGCCGGAGCCTTCGAAGTGATGCTGCGCGATACCGAGGCGGTCATCCAGCCACGCGAGAGCAATACCTGGGGGCCGCTCTCGCTGGACCATGTTTATGAGTTCATGGGTGGGATCAATATGGCTGTCCGCCATGTTACAGGTAAGGATCCTGACGCATATTTCAACGACTTTCGCAACCCGGGCCAGGCAAGGGTTCAGGAGGTTAAGGAGGCGATCGGGGTTGAGTCGCGGACGACGCTGCTCAATCCAAGGTATATCGCTGAGTATATGAAGGGTGGTGCCTCATCGGCGGAGAAGTTTGCCGAGACCTTCCGTAACACCTATGGTTGGGATGTTATGAAACCTGAGGCGATCGAGGAGCAGCTGTGGAGTGATCTGCACAAGGTCTATGTAAGGGATGACCTCAATCTTGGGGTCAAAGATTGGTTCAGAAAGGAGAATCCGGCCGCTTTGCAGGAGATGACGGCGGTTATGCTCGAGACAGTTCGCAAGGGATACTGGAAAGCGGGTGCCGAACAGATACAGGAACTGGTTCAGCTCCACACTCAGCTGATCAGGGACTACAAACCCGGCTGCAGTGAGTTTGTCTGCGGTAACGAGAAACTGCAGAGCTTTATCGGTGAGAACCTGAGCAGTGAAGAGCGGCAGGCGTATCAGGGAGCGATTGCGCAGATCCGGGTTGGCGAAAATCAGACCAGCGGTATTGTTCTTGAAAAGGAGAAGAGTGAACGTGCCCGGCCGTTACAGCCGTTACTCAATCTCTTTCGTTCCGGTAAGACCGTTGCGTTGACACTGCTTGCGATGCTGGTCGGTCTGGTGACTCTCTTTGTCTGGTGGCGTCGGAGCGCAGCTCGGTAAGCGGACGCCGTAGTGGTGAGTTGCTTGTGAGGAGGCTTCAGTGGTGGCTGAAATCTGGTTGGCCGGGTCGATGTTATTGGTGCTGCTGGCTATCACTCGGAGCAGCCTGCTCCAGGGACGATGGCAGCAGGCTTTACCCTCCATTCTGGCGGGAGCATGGATCTATCTGACCTGGAATGAGGTCAGTCGAAAGAGTCTGGCGCAGATCTATGCCCCGCTGGCTCAGCCGGATCTGCTGGTTCTGATTCTCATGGTTCCGATCATCGAGAGCCTGATTGGTATAAGAGCGGCAGTGCGCCTGATCGCGCCAGATCATCGGGTCACCCGGTGGCAGAGGGTGGTCGAAGGCCTTCCGCCACTGAGCCTTTTTGCGGGGCTGCGTCTGCTGATTGCACAGGCCTTTCAAGCAGCTCCGCAGGGAATTGACTTCGATACCTTCGGAACAGGGTTGGTGATCTGCGTCAGCCTGATCCTGCTGCTTCTTCCGATCGCCCTGCAGTGGGTGCTGCCTCAGTTGGTATGGCGCATTGAACTCTACCTCATGCTGCGCGTGATCCTTTTGCTGGCGATTCTGGTCGGTTATGGACTGGCGACGCTGCAACCGGTCTCGCAACCGGATGCCAGCTTCTCCTGGCGCGGAACGGCAATTGTTTTCATCGGAATGTGTTCGATTGCACTGATCGGAGCGGTTTCAGCTGGGGCGGTCGAACGTCTCCGGCGGCGGATGAGGCCGACGACAGGCTATCTGACGGTCGAAGACCATCGACCAGTGCGGTGAATGAAAATATGAACTACGTCAATCAATTTTTAAATTTCATCTCCGATGGTCTGCTGCTCCCGGCGGTGACCCTTGAAATTCTGCTCCTTTTTAGCGCCTTGTGGGCGGGAGGGCTGTTTGCCCGTGATCTCTGGCAGCGACTGCGCGGTGCTGGTGCAGTCGGCGAGTTCATTCAACTGGCTCCGCTCGATCAGGATTGGGCGACAGCAATCAGGAAGTTGCCGGTCAGTCGGTTCAGGGAGGTGGTTCAGTCGCTACTTGACACCAGCCACGACCGCCGTCTGGCGATGTATCGGCTCAACCTCTTTGAGAATGAGTGCCAGAAGGAGCTGGATCGGGCGCGGATGCTCACTCGTCTTGGACCGATTCTCGGGCTCATGGGAACACTGATTCCGAAAGGTCATGCCCTGGGTCAGCTCGCTCTTGGTGATGTTTCGGCAATGACGCAGAATCTGCAGGTCGCCTTTGCCAACACTGTTGTCGGCCTTTTTATTGGCGCAGTTGGATTTGTCATCCAGCAGGGAAGACAGCGCTGGTACAAACAGGAACTGGATGCGCTTGACTATCTTTATGATCTGTTATTCGAGGAGAAGCGATGAGACGTCGGCGGGAGAGATTCGGT
>JBEGMZ010000108.1:0-3130 GCA_041182745.1 Acidobacteriota bacterium | reverse complement strand
GTCTATATCCGCCTCTGGCGAACAGAGATCATTGCGCCCATCATCGATCCGATCTTCAGTGTCATCGGTTTCGGGCTCGGGATCGGATCGCTGGTCGCCGGAAACGTGACGGGGATTCCGTTTCTGACCTTCATCGGTGCGGGGGTTCTCGCCTTCGCCTCGGTGCTGCGAGCGGTCTTCGAGTGCGCCTATGGCTCATATTTCCGCATGGTCTACCAGTCGACCTTCGATGCGATCCTCTGCACGCCGGTCGAGGCTGAGAGCCTCACCCTCGGCGAGATCACCTGGGGGATGACCAAGGCATTCTTTGACGGGGTGGTTGTGCTCGCGGTGCTCTGGGCTTTTGGTGCGGTCCTCTCACCGTGGGGGCTGCTGGCACCGGTAGTTCTGACCGTCGGAGCCTTCTGGTTCTCGGCGCTCGCGATCCTCATCACTTCGAGGATTCACGATATCAACCATTACAATATCTTCTTCGCCTTCGTCTTCTCATACTTCTGGATCTCGGGAACATTCTTTCCAATCGAGACACTGCCAAAATACATTCAGTGGCTGGCCTGGGCCATCCCGATCACCTCGGCCGTCGATGCGGCGCGCGACCTGATGGCCGGGCGCATCGGGCTGCGCCTGCTGCCAGGACTGCTTTATCTGATCGCGAGTTCGCTGGTTCTGACCGAGCTGGCCATGCGCTCGATGCGTCGCCGGATGGTGAATTGATGAAGACTGCTCCACCCCGCATCACGGAAACTGTCATTACCAGGCGCGACTTTGCGCTGCGCCATCCATCGGTTGTCGCGTATGGTGGTGTCGAGACGGCTCCGAATGTGATCGTCCGGATTGGGCTCGAGAACGGGCAGGTCGGCTGGGGCTGCGCCGCACCCGATGACCACGTGACGGGTGAGACGGCCGAAACGGTCGAGGCCACACTCCGCGAAAAGCTCTCTCCCCGGCTGCCCGGTCGCGACCCGCGCCAAATCAAGGACCTCTGGGAAGAGCTGCGCAGGCTGGCTCCGTCTGAGCCTGCCGCGCTTGCGGCCATCGATATTGCGCTCCACGATCTCCACGGCCAGTTGCTCGGCCTGCCACTGACCGCGCTCTATGGCGCGAGCCGTCGTGAGATCCAAACTACCATGACCCTCAGCATCGAGCCGCTGGCGAAGAACCTTGCCCGAACCCGTGAGTTTCTGGACGCAGGATTCCAGGCGCTCAAGATCAAGTGCGGGGCGAGCCTCGACGAAGATATCGAACGGATCCGCGCAATTCGCGAACTTGCCGGCCCGGCGGTCACCCTGACGCTGGACGCCAATCAGGGCTACGATGTCGAGACGACCCTGCAGTTGCTCAATGCCGTTGCTGCCTGCCGCATCGCCTTCATCGAGCAGCCGGTACCAGCGGATGATCACGCCGCGCTGGCTGAACTCTGTGCGCGGGCGCCAATTCCGGTCATGGCCGATGAGTCGATCCTTGATGCTGCCGATGTTGCCAGGACCCCGGCACCGCTCGTCAATCTGAAACTGATGAAGACCGGTGGAATCACCGGGGCACTGGAGTGCAGCGCCGTCGCCGCTGCCCGCGGCATCGACGTTATGTTCGGCTGCATGGACGAGTCACGTGTCTCAATGGCCGCCGCCGCCCACCTTGCTCTTGGCCTGCAGAATGTCGTCTATGCCGATCTCGATGGCCACGTCGATATTATCGACGATGTCGTCACCGGGGGAATATTTCTCGAAGATGGTATGGTCAGGGTTTCTGAAGCACCCGGACTCGGCATCACGCCCTACTGATGATCCTCGTGGGCCAGTTCGTGCGCGCTCCCTCCGGGAATGAAGAGCGCGATCACGGTTGCAATCACCACCGTCACCAGCACCAGGATGAACGACCAGCGGAGCGATCCCGCCAGCGCGCGCTGCAGAAAGGCCTGGGCACCGACTGACAGGTTGGCCCGCGTCTCGGGCCGGACGATGCTCCCGATCTCTGCCTGTTTCGCGAGATGGGCGATCTCCACTGGCGCGCTGCTCAACAGATCCCGCAGCCGCCAGCTCATCAGCGCTCCCATCGCCGCCGTCCCAACCGCTGAACCGATACTTCGTGCAAACTGCACCGTCGAGGTCGTCACCCCGATCTGCGGCCGCGGCACCGCGTGCTGCGCGGCAATCATCATCGTTGCGATCGTCAACCCTCCACCCATCCCCAGAAAGACGATGTCGAATGACAACCCCAACCGTGTCGTCTCCGTCGAGACCTGCGCCAGCCGCGCCGCCCCGAAGAGCATACAACCCATCCCCACCAATGCCAGCGGTCGATAGCCGAAGCGCAGAATCAGCCGCCCACCAATGATCGACGTCACCACCCACGGAATGATGAACGGTATCAGGATCTTTCCCGCCTCCGCCGCGTCCGTCCCTATCACCGCCTGCACGAAGAGTGGCAGAAATGACATCGTCCCAATCAACGCCATCATCGCGAAGAGCCCGTGGATGATCGTAATCACGATCACCCGGCTCTGGAAGAGCCCGAGCGGGATGAGCGGATCCGGATGCCGCCGCTCAATCCCGATGAAGATGGCGAAGAGCGCGAGGCAGAGTGCCAATCCTCCGCCAATGTAGCCCGCCGATAGTCCTGCCCCTCGCTCCACCAGCAGCAACAGCAACACCAACCCTGCGCTGATCGTCAGCGTCCCCCAGTAGTCGAGGGCTATCTGACGCTGCCGCTCGTACTTCTCCTCATAGTTGATCCAGATCAGGATCGCCGAGAGCAGGCCGAACGGCAGGATCAGATAGAAGCACCATCGCCAAGTCACATAGGTCGTCAGATAACCCCCAACCAGCGGTCCGAAGAGGCTCGCGATCCCCCACATCCCACTGAAGATCCCGATCAGCTTTGCCCGCTGCTCGAGCGAGAGCAGGTCGGCCACGATCGTCATCCCCACCGGAAAGAGCGCTGCCGAACCCAGCCCCTGGATCACCCGAAAGCCGATCAGCTGTGGCATCGTCTGCGCGGCCCCGGAGAGCGCCGAACCGAGAATGAAGAGCCCGAGACCTCCAAACATCGCCGGTCGCCGCCCGATCAGATCGGCCATCTTCCCCCAGATCGGTGTCATCACGGTCGCCGCCAGAATGTAGGCCGCAAAGAC
>JBEGMZ010000107.1:0-4797 GCA_041182745.1 Acidobacteriota bacterium | reverse complement strand
TGTATGTCGTGCAGTATTTATCGGTGCGCGTGAATGAGTCATTCAATTCTGATGGCTTTGTCTACAGTCTGCATCTATCTCCGACGATAGTTATCACCAATATTCTTAAATATTCCCGGATGCTGTTATTCGTTGACAGGTATTTCAGTATACCTGTGGGTAGTATCAATATCTATTTTGACAAATGGTACATCACATTTTCAGTGATGATAGCTATCTTTGTCGCGCTTCTTGTCACCACATTTCGTGAAAGATGGAATATTCTGCTATTTGCGGCAGTCACGTATCTTGTGACAATGGGTCCACTGCTGTTATTGAAAAGTCAGTTTTCAGAACTCTATCTCTACGCTCCGCATTTCTTCTTTGCGATAATCTGTTGTATTGGAATCGGAGCCAGCAAGCGAAGGGCGGTCATTCTCTCCTATTTGCTCGTGGGGCTGATTCTTATTCTTCAAACGTACGGAAGTTTCAGAACCAAGCAGACCCGGATCCATTTCGAGCGGACCGAGATTGCCCGTAAGCAGTTCGACGTCGCGACCTGTTTGTTGAGTGGGATTGGCAATAACACCACTGTGGCGATAAGTGGCGTCGAGCCCTATTTCAATCCGTTTGAATATGGAGAGGGTCATTCGCTGCAGGTGGCGTTTCGCAATCCAACCATCAGAGTATTGACACGGCAAGATTCGGAAGAGCTTCGATCCGCGTACTGCAAGTTACCTGAGTCACGACGGTTTATCGACTTTCGATCGTCATCGAGTGGCGGAATTACAGCAGTCGATCTCACCGCGACGGTCGATGAGTCGTGCCAGAAGGTGGCAATGACAGAGTGAAGGGGAAACTGGCCGCCAGTCCGGTGATCATACTTTCGCCGACCCAAAACCTGCAGACATTTGATCTCTTTTGAGATCCCGGGTGAGCGAGTGAATGCCCGTAAGTCAGCCAGCGACGGCGGTGCTGAAGATCAGGCTGTGGCGTGGGCGTGACAGCGCTGATTTGACAACCCCTTCTACTGCCCGGACCACCCGAGAGAGATCGTCGTCTGTCATTCTGGAATAGATAGGCAGGCTGACGACGCGTTCGTAGGCGTGCCAGGAGGATGGGAAGTGGTGTGGCTGAAGCCGGTAAGATTCGCTCCAGTAAGGGTGAAGATGGAGCGGAACGAAGTGGATACCGCACCCGATTCCGCGGCTGGCCATCTCTTTGATGAAATCATCCCGGGTAATCCGGATCGAGTGGTCAAGGCGGATGATGTATCTTTGCCAGGCGTGGAGGTCTCCATCGGCGGCCGGAGCCGGCAGGATGATGGGCAGGTCGCGTAACCCCTCGTCATAGCGTGCTGCCAGGTGCGCGCGACGTTCGCGGTATTCCCAGGATCTTCTGACCTGTTCGAGGCCGGCGGAGGCCGCAAGGTCGGGCAGATTGTACTTGAATCCCAGCAGACCCGACGGGGAGGTCGTCTCCTGTTTCGACGAGAGGCTGCCGGTGCCATATGAGTTGTGGGCGGTCTGGTTTGCTCCCTGCCGCCTCGTTATTCGGCAGCGATTGGCGACTTCCGGGTCTGGCGTGACAAGAATGGCGCATTCGGATGTCGAATCGGCCCCGGCTGCATTCCCGATAGCATTGAGGCTGAAGATGGTCGCGTCGCTACCGAGCGCCCCAACCAGCGTACCGCCAGTGCTTGACGTCAGGGCCTGAGTGGCATCCTCGACAACCTTCAGTCCGTGCCGCCGGGCGATCTCTAAAATCGGGCTCATTTCACAGGCCAGTCCACCGATGTGGTTTGTCAGAATCGCCTTTGTTCGCGGCGTGATCGCACGCTCGATTCGGGAGTGGTCGATATTGAGGGTTGCCGGATCGATATCGACGAAGGTGGGACGGGCGCCGAGGTGGCGGATGACTCCCGCGGTTGAAGTGCCACTGTATGGTGAGGTGATAATCTCGTCGTGCGGGCCGACTCCAATCGCCTCCAGCGCAAGATTGAGCCCCGTCGCGGCTGAATTGACTGCCAGTGCGTGCAGTGGAATTGACGTCGTTTCGTGCCTGCTCTTCTCGCTCTCCTGCAGCAGTATGGTAAATTGGCGCTCCAGAAGCTGGGTCAACGTTCGGCTTGTCGATAGTTCAGATTGCCCCGGGTTGCCATCCGCCTGGTGTCGAGTCTGGAAAAGGTCGGCCGCAGTGAGGTCGGGCAGGGAAAATGGCAGAAAGTTGGTCATGATTATCCTGTCAGGTGGCTGCCGATCGGGGTGGGGTAGCCAGGGAGAGTCAAAAACAGAGTGTTAGGTCGGGGATGATCGGGCCAAACGGGGATTGGCGGAATTTCAGTACGGTGGCTCCGACATCGGGGAAGATGCAGTCGGGCCGAACCAACAGAACAACACCGACATTCTAATCTTATCTCGCCGATAAAGACAAGATTAATGTTAATGCACGACGATATTTTTCGCTGATCTCGCAGGGCAATCGTATTTTCCTGCTACCCAACTTCGCCCCAGCGTGACTTCGGGTGCGATCTCACTGACGAGAGCGAACGAATTACTGTCTGTCTCACCCAAAGTCACGAAGCGTGGTCTCCCACTTCAATCTTTCTTCTTGGTGCCCTTGGTACGATCGATAGCTGGAAGGCCCTCTCGATCTATAATGCGGTTGCCCCGGGTGATGGCTACTCCACCCCTCATCTTGACGGCCGCTGATTGGAGATAGAGTGATGGTCGGCGGTCAGCTTTGGCTTGCGCTGCCGGCAAGGCTGGTCAGTCTTGCGAGTCCGGCGTGGTCACCAATCGCGATCAGGAGGTCTCCCGACCGGAGTTGCTGCTCACCATCCGGATTGAAGGCCATCGGGCCGTTTGGTGGAGTGATCGCGACAATCATCACCTGAAGGGATCTGATCCCGGAATCTCTCAGCCTCACTCCGTCGAGTACCGAGCCGGCTCGAATCGGAATCTGATCAAAGAAGAGGTCGAGCGACTCGGTCATGGTGGTCAGTTCAATGAAGTCGGCAACAGCCGGCGAGAGGGCCGCCTGGGCCATGCGGTGGCTGCCGATCAGGACCGGTGAGACGACTTTGTTGGCCCCGGCCCGAATGAGCTGCCGCTCGGCTGGCGCGTCGTTGGCCCGGGCGACGATGTAGATATTCGGATTCATTCCGCGCGCGGTGAGGACGATGTAGACGTTCTCGGCGTCGGTGGAGGCGGCCGTGATGAGCGTTCTGGCGGCCCGGATGCGGGCTCCTTCGAGAACGGTTTCAGAGGTTGCGTCACCCGTCAGGACAAGGACACCCTGCTGGAGCAGCCTCTCGGCCGAGGCCTCGTCGCGTTCGATGACAACAAAATCGACACGCTTGCGTCGCAGTTCGTCAATGATCCGGGCACCGACGCGGCCGGCCCCGCAGAGAATGAAATGGCCTTCAAGCTGGTTAATATCCTTGTACAATTTGCGCCTCCCGAGCGCAGCCGCGATCTCGTTCTCGATCAGGGCCTTGGTGAGGGTCGAGATCAGATAGCCGATCAGCACCACTCCGATCAGAATGAGCGCGATCGTAAAGACGCGCCCTTGCTGGGTGAGCGGCCGAACCTCGCCGTAGCCGATGGTGGCAAGAGTGATAACCGTCATGTAGAGGCCGTCAAAGAGGCTCCAGCCCTCGATCAGATGGTAACCGGCGCTGCCGATGGCAAGGAGCAGCAGGGCGATGACGGCCTGGATCAGCAGACGAAGCTGGAGACTGATCTCTCTCATTGGCGACTGGTGCTACCTGAGCCGGAGATTGACGATCGGGGTGACGGTGATCCGGCGAAAGGTCACCTTGCCGTGGTCTCCCTGAATCATGATCGGGCCAGGGGAGCCCTCACGGCTGTCGAGGGCTCCCCCGGTGATGCCATCGATGACGATGTTATCGTGAACGCGCCGGCCGTTGAGGGTGACCGAGAGCCGATTTCCGACGATCACCACCTCAAGGGTCTGCCATTCACCCGGGGCGACGCTCGCGTTGACTGTCGGCTTGATGCGACTGTAGAGGGCGGCATGGCCGAGCGGTGAGGCTTCACGCTGAAAGTCGTCGACGATCTGGATCTCATAGCGGCCACGGAGGAAGATTCCGCTGTTACTCTTTGGATCGATTTTGTACTCGGCGTTGAGCCGGAAGTTTTCGAATTGATGTTTTGAGATCAGGTTATTAGCCTTTGCCTCGTTGGTCATTGTGCCATCAACGACCGTCCAGCCGGAGGGGCGCTCAGGGTCCTGCAGCAGCCAGTTGGCAAGATTCTCACCATTGAAGAGTTGGACCGGGCTGCCAAAGCGGTGCCGTTTGTCACTGGCATTGTAGTCGCCCCACTGGGGTGGGCGCAGACCGATCCAGGGGATCTCGTCACTGTCCGGTTCGCCGGTGATCAGCCTTCCGAGGAGTCGTCCCTCCTCAACGCGGGCCCGATGGATCGGCTTCGGCCTGGTCGATGCTGCCGCAACCGATCCAACCGAGAAGACGAGCTCACCATCGCTGATCGCAATCTCGGGGAGCGGAAGGACGCTTCCGCGACGGTTGAGAAAGGTTCCCGAGATGCGCCCATTCTCCTCTCGCACCTCAAGCCAGTAGACGTGATCTCCGTAACGCCCCTCCCCGGTAATATCCCATCTGCCCAGAAATGGCGCCACCGGCGATGATGACGACGTTGACTGCGCCGGGACCAGTACTGTGGGCAGGCAGAGTGAGAGGACGAGAGGGATGACGCGGCGGATGGTATCGATTTTCCAGTGCATTGATCTGATCTCCAGGTCAGTTTATTTGCTTAGCAGTCTACTTACTCC
>JBEGMZ010000106.1:0-3759 GCA_041182745.1 Acidobacteriota bacterium | reverse complement strand
CCAGCCAACTGTTCTCGCGTGAAGCGATCGAAGGGCATGTTGCTGCGAAATGCCCGCAGCACATAGTCGCGGTAAGGCCAGGCGGGAAAGGCGTTATCACCGTGGAAACCGGCGGTGTCGGCATAGCGCACCGCATCCAGCCAGAGCATCGCCTGCTTTTCGGCATAGCGCGGTGAGGCCAGCAGCCGGTCGACCAGTCGGGCGTAGGCGTCAGGTGCCCGATCATCGACAAAGGCCGCTATCTCTGCCGGCGTCGGTGGAATCCCCGTCAGGTCGAGCGTCACCCGCCGGATCAGGGTCCGACGATCGGCCTCTGGCGCCGGGGTTAGTCCATCTTTCGCCAGCCGGGCCTGTACAAAACGATCGATCGGATTGTTGACGATCGTGCCCACCATCGGCACCCGCGGCCGGCCAATCGGTTGAAAAGCCCAGTGTCCTTCGTAGACGGCCCCCTCGGCAATCCAGCGCCTGATCAGCTGCTTCTGTTCATTGGTGAGCGTCTTATGAGCCTCCGCCGGCGGCATGACCTCGGCCTCTTCATTCGAGAAGATCCGCCGGACGACCTCGCTCTCCTCTGGCTTGCCGGGGATGATCGGCGTCACCCCCGAGCGTGTCTTCCGCAGCGCCTCATCGCGCACGTCAAGCCGCAGACCTGCCTGGCGCCCACTCTTGTCCGGCCCGTGGCATCGGAAACAGCTGTCGGAGAAGATCGGCCGAATATCCCGGTTGAAGCTGACCTCCGGCGCAGTCGCCGTCACCCCTTCCCCGAACGAGACCCAGGCCAGAGTGGCCAGGGAGAGCAGCAAAAGAACGACTTTGATGATTCGTTGAAATCTGATTATTATAGAAAAATTATAACAGCACATACACTTTAACCGTTTAAACAGAGATCGATCAAACCAGAATATCGTTGACAATCCGGCCGTGGACATCCGTCAGCCGGAAGTCACGCCCCTGAAAACGATAGGTCAATCGCTGATGATCGAAGCCCAGCAGATGGAGCAGCGTCGCATGGAGATCGTGCACGTGGACTCCCCCCTCGATCACCCCAAAGCCCAGCTCATCGGTCGCACCGTGAACATACCCGGCCTTGACGCCTCCACCAGCGATCCAGATTGTAAAGCCGTTGATGTGATGGTCGCGCCCGGTCGAC
This sequence comes from Acidobacteriota bacterium, assembly GCA_041182745.1. Classification (GTDB taxonomy): domain Bacteria; phylum Acidobacteriota; class Blastocatellia; order RBC074; family RBC074; genus CAIOZW01. The sequence goes on along the minus strand of JBEGMZ010000106.1, from coordinate 2,606 downwards.
TGCCGGACCTCACCGAGCGGTGTGCGTCCGAACTCGCCACCCCAGATGACCAGCGTATCCTCGAGCAGACCGCGCTGCTTGAGGTCGAGCACCAGCGCCGCCGAGGCCTGATCGACCTCACGGCAGCGATTCTCGATGTCAGCGCCGAGCGTGTTCCCAACCTCACCGTGATGATCCCAGTCGGTATGATAGAGCTGGACAAAGCGAACCCCACGCTCGATCATCCGTCGTGCCAGCAATGCGTTGGCGGCAAAGCCCGACTCGCCCGGCTTAACGCCATAGAGGTCGAGTGTCGACTTTGACTCGCTCGCGATATCCATCAGCTCCGGGGCGCTGGTCTGCATCCGGTAGGCCATCTCGTAAGCATTGACGCGCGTCATGATCTCCGGATCGCCCGTCGCCTCAAGCCGCGCCCGGTTGAGCGTCCCGACTGCATCATAGAAGTCCCGCTCCTGGCGCCGGTCGATCCCCGCCGGGCTGCGCAGATTGAGGATCGCATCACCCTGCCCTCGAAACGGTACTCCCTGGAACGAAGTCGGCAGAAAGCCGCTGCTCCAGAGGGTCGAACCGCCGCGTGGACCGCGCCGCCCACTCTGCAGGACGACAAACCCGGGCAGATCAGCATTCTCGCTGCCCAGACCATAGGTTACCCACGAACCGAAGGAGGGACGCCCGGGAATCTGAAATCCGGTATTCATAAAGAGCTTCGCCGGCCCGTGATTGAAGACATCGGTCGACATCCCGCGCAACCAGGTCACCTCATCGACGATCTTCCGGTGGTGAGGCAGCAGCTCGCTCAAGGTCATGCCGCACTGGCCGTACTGGGCAAAACTGCGGCGGGTTCCGAGCAGCCGCTCATTCCCCTTCAGAAAGGCGAAGCGCCGCCCCTTCATCAGGCTCTCGGGTGGCGGCTGGCCGGTCAGTTCGCGCAGTCTTGGCTTGTCCGAGAAGAGTTCGAGCTGGGATGGCGCACCGGCCATAAAGAGATAGATGACTCGCTTCGCCTTCGCCTTGAGCGGAGGCCGGCGTGCCGCCATCGGGCGCGCCGGATCGACCTGCGGCCGTTGTGGCTCCGCCTTTCCATCATCCGCCAGCAACGCGTTGAGGGCGATCGTGCCCAATCCGACCGCACACTGCCCGAAGAAGTGGCGACGGGTCACCTCACGCAGTGACTCCTGCTCATCCTGACAATCGATCTTCTCAAGAGCCATGATCTTCGCTCCCTTCTACTCGCGTGTAATGAAGTTGTCGGTATTGAAGAGTACCCGCGCCGCCGCCGTCAATGACGCCAGCTCAGGCCGCGACAGAGCACCCACAGGCACTGGCTCACGGCCAAGCAGCCCGGCTGTCAACTCCGGCTGGGCCGCAAAGTCGCGCCACTGCCGCTCGACATAGCCGCGCAGCGCCGCGAGCTCCGCCGGCTCCGGCTCGCGTGCGAGCGTCAAACGGAAGGCATGCCGCAGCCGCTCATCGAGCTTGACCGCAAAGCCCCCCGGCAGATCCCGCCCCAGGCGCTCCGCCAATCCCCGCGCAATCTCGATGAAGGCCTCATCATTGGCCAGCGTCAGCGACTGGAGGGGCGTATTCGACCGCACCCGCCGCGTACAGACCGTCTGGAAATCGGGCGAATCGAAGGTCGTAAACAACGGATAGGGCGCACTCCGCACAAAGAAGGTGTAGATTCCACGCCGAAAACGCTCACGATCCGTCGCCGTTGGCCAGCGCTTGTTGACCTGGGTAAAGGCGTAGACACCATCCGGCTGCGGAGGGCGGACACTCGGCCCGCCAATCCGCGGATTGAGGAGCCCGCTCGCACTGAGTGCCGCGTCGCGCACGATCTCCGCCTCGACTCGCAGCCGCTCCTGTCGCGCCAACAGCAGGTTGCGCGGATCGATCTCCGCCAGTCGCGGCTCATCCGTCCGCGCCTTTGACGACTGGCGATAGGTCGCACTGGTGACGATCAGCCGATGGATCGACTTCAGGCTCCAGCCACGCCGGATGAACTCACCCGCCAGCCAGTCGAGCAGCTCCGGATGGGTCGGATAGGCCCCCTGCGTCCCGAAATCCTCCTCCGTCTCGACAATCCCCCGCCCGAAATAGCGCATCCAGACCCGGTTGATCGTTACCCGCGGTGTCAGCGGATGGCGCGGATCGACCAGCCACTTCGCCAGGTCGAGCCGCGTCGGAAAGGCTTCACCGGCGGGTGCAGCTGGCAAGGCCGGCGCAATCGCGGCGATCACTCCGGGTCGCAGCAACCCCGCCGCCTTGTCCGGGCGCGTGAAATCACCACGCGCAAAGATGTAGGACTGACGCGGCGCCGCCACTTCGCGCATCACCATCGCCGTGACCGCGCTGCCCGCCTGTTTCTGACGCACCGCCTGGGCCGTAGCGAATGCCTTTGCCACCAGCTCGCGCTCGGCCACACTGCGCTCGGTGGCCGGCCTCCGCAGCGCCGCCAGCAGCGCAGCTCCTCGCGCATCGTGGGGAATCGCTGAAGCAATCTCAATCCTGAAACGCCCGATTCCGTGATCTGTTCGCGCGTCGTGGCGCAGCACAAACTGGATCTGCCGACTGTCAAACTTCTTATCGGGACCATAGACAAAGAT
>JBEGMZ010000105.1:0-2797 GCA_041182745.1 Acidobacteriota bacterium | reverse complement strand
AGCCACCGGCTTTCAGCCAGCCCGGCGGCGGTTCGATCAGTTGCCTTTCGGCACGGCCTTGACGAAAATCCCCTGCCAGTCGCGCATCAGTCGCCGGACAAACTCGATCTCCTGCTTCTGCTCATTGGCCTCGAGCTGGGTAATATACTTCGTCAACAGCTCCCGGAGGTTCGGCTCATCGGAGGCATCGACCGGCACGATCCGGACCTCGGCCCCCTTGGCAAGCCGCCGCTGAAGCGCCTCTTCGTCAAGCCCCATCGTCTCATCCAGCATCAGGTAGACAACGCCCCCGGTCATGCCCGAACAGAGCCACGGCCCCGGATCACCAAGAACCAGGCCACGCCCGCTGGTCATATACTCGAAGGCGAAGCCCTTGATGTTAGCCCGCGAAGCGATGCAGCCGAGATCGTCACGCAGTGGCTCCGTGACGCGACCGGCAATGATCAGGTCGGCGCCGGAGAGCCTGATCCCGGCCCGCGAATCGGCATCCCCCTGCACGATGAGTGTCCCACCCTGCGCACCATATCCAAAGCACTTACCGACCGAACCATCAACCCGCAGCCCGTTGTGGTTCATCCCCTTGAGGATAGCGATGGTGCCACCGCAACTGCTCTTGGCTGCACTGTCCTGCACCCCACCCTCAATGAGGATATCGACTCCATCGATGTTGTAAGCGCCAAGGCCGTTGCCGGTGATCGCCCCCTCGTTGAAGTTGAGGATCGCGCGTCGGAAATGGTTTGGCAACTCTCCACGGGACTGGGCACGGGCCAGCCGCCCGGAGAGGTGCGTGCCGAGCGAGCGATCGACCGACGAGACCTTGTCATCCTCATAGATCGAGGTCGACTTGCCACTCTCAATCAGCCGCCAGATCTCGTCAGTTACCAGCCTGGTCAGGGCCGTGCGTGGCCGATGGGCGCGGCCAATGTGATCTTCGCGCAGCTCCTCCGGCTCGTAGGTCTCCGACACATCAACCCCTGAGAGCAGATAGGAGAGATCGATCGAGTCGTTCCCGCGGGTCTGCTTCAGCAGATCCGAACGGCCAACCAGCTCCTGAGTTCGATGGAACCCCAGACGCATCGTCCAGAGGCCGATCTCGTTGATGACGTGACCAAAGAAGTTGACGAGACCGTCGACCGATCGATCGTAGTCGCGTGGCACATACTTCTTCGCCCCGCCGGCCACCGCCTCCTCCGGTGTCTGGAAGTGGGCAGTGATGCCAACGTGGCAGGTGCCGGTGTTGCACTCGCGGCAGCTCGTGCAGCCAACCGCAGCCATCGCCATGGTGCCGAACCCGACCCGGTTTGCCCCCAGCAGCATCAGTTTTATGACATCCCCGCCTGACTTGATTCCGCCATCCGCCCAGATCTCAACCCGATTGCGAAGCCCGGCCCGGGTCAGCGCCAGGTGCGCCTCCTTGACCCCGATCTCGACCGGCATTCCGACGTGTCGCAGGGCATGCTTTCGCGCCGCCCCCGTTCCGCCGTCATATCCGCTCACGGCGATGATGTCGGCATGGGCCTTCGCGATCCCGGTCGCAATCGGCCCGATAAACGGTACCGCCGGAATCTTGACCGAGACCTTGGCGTGGGGATTGGCCGTCTTCAGCTCGGCAATGACCTGCGCCAGATCCTCGATCGAATAGATGTCATGATTGTTCGACGGCGAGAGCAGATCGATGCCCTTCGGAGTGTGGCGCGTCTTCGCAATCAGGTCGGTCACCTTGAACCCGGGCAGATGGCCACCCTCTCCCGGCTTCGCCCCCTGCCCGATCTTGATCTCCAGAAAATCGGCCGAATTGAGCAGGTGGATGTTGACCCCGAAACGGCCTGAGGCGACCTGCTGCCCTCGATACTCCTTGTACTTGCCAAGCATGTCAGGTATCTCGCCACCCTCACCGTTCATGGCGATGATCTTTAGCCGCTTCGCTCCCTCGGCGTAGGCGCGAAAGGTCGTCTCCCCCTGTGAGCCGAACGACATGGCCGAAATGAAGATCGGCGCACTGTGCTTGCCCAGCCTGGTATCGGCCGAGTTGCGGGTCACAATCGACCGCTCCTGCAGATCGAGCAGGTGGCGCAAGGCGACCGGAGTCGCTGCCTCGATCTCGGCCAGCTTCTGGATGAAGGTCTCGTAACGCTCCTCTTTTCGCGCCACCTTCCCCGCTGCTCCCCAGACATATGGCTGTCGTCGATACTCGCGCAGCAGCCCGGTCGTTCCAGCGAGCTTGCTCACCCCGCTCTTCGCTGCCTGTGTCCGCCGCGCCTTCAGCCGGTCGCGCATCTCCAGATCGAGCCGGGCGAGGGTCAGACCGGCCTCATCCGAACCGCAATAGTTCTTGATGCCAAAGAGGCTGGCGATCTCCGGCGAAAGACCGATCGAGGCGAAGAGCCGCCCATAACCATCTATCTCGTGGATGCCCATCGTCGACATCACCTTTTCGATCCCGGTATGCTGCATCGCGAAGGTGTTGCGGAGCGCCTTCCGCGCCGAATCGTAGTCGGTCGCATCGCGCAACGCGACCTCGTACATCGCGTACGGGCTGACCGCATCGGCTCCCGCGCCAAGCGCGAAACAGATATCGTGCAGGTTGCGCAACTGACCCGAGTGGAGAACCAGACTGCACTGCCGACGCAGACTCTCCTCGAACGCTGGAACCTCCTCCTCCCGTCCGGTGTGGCTGTTGATCTCGACCGTCACCGCACAACCGGAGACGCTCAGGTCGATCGAGCGGTTGAGTGCCTGGTCGACCGTCGCCAGTGCGAGATGGGCGTCGACAAAGAGCTCATACTCATCATAGGCC
>JBEGMZ010000104.1:0-2668 GCA_041182745.1 Acidobacteriota bacterium | reverse complement strand
CTACCCGGGCGAGACGACGGCCGACAATAGCCACCAGAGTATCGCGACTGAGGGGCCGTCGGGAGATGACACCAGCTATCATCAGGATAGCGACTTCCGGCAGAACGCCGAGGCAGACCGTAAGTATCGCGACCAGGCGCCACCATCGGCGCGCTCTCTTTTTCAGGATCATGCTACTCCTCAATGCCATAGTGCTGTCGGTACCGGCCAGCCATCCGGCTCATCTCGAGCAGAACGAGCAGATCAGTCGTGCCAAACTCCTGGTCGAGTGCAGGCTCGCCGCAGACCATCGCTCCGGTTCGCAGGTAGCCGCGCAGAATGGGTGAAAGGCGTCGCTGGATCGACCTTTCGTCGTCCACACTCTCTGCGGACTGGTCAAGCACCATTCGGCAATGCGGCACTGGCTCAACCCGGTACTTCTCTGGGGCGAGGTAGTGCCGGTGCAGATATCTGTATATTGGTTGAACTTCGGTGGCTGCAGTGACGTGCAGGCTGCCGCAGCCGAAGAGCAGGCCGATCCGGTTCCGGAGACAGTACTGGGCGATCGCACCCCAGAGCAGGTTGATTGTCGCGAAGGTGCGGTGGGTGCTGGCAATGCACGAACGACCCAGTTCAAGAAGCTCCTCGCCATTCTCCCGGGCACTCCGTTTGAGTCGACTGAGGTCGAACTCATTCTCTGAGTAGAAACCGATCTGCCGTTCGGCGACGTTCTGACGTAACAGGCGATAGGTTCCAACCACCCGGTCAAGCTCACGATCCCTCACCACCAGATGGTCACACCAGGCGTCATAGGCGTCGCTGTCGTAACCTCGATCATAGGAGGAGAGAAGCCCTTCATTCATCTCCAGATTGAAGACCTCGAAACGAAGCCTCATCGCCTCATCGATCTCGTGAAAACTCTCAGCCAGCCTGACTTCGAGATTACCACAACTAATCAGGAGACTTGTCGTTTCAAGCGTTGATGCGAACATCCCACCTCCAACTGATTCGGAACAGAATATTGTTATACAGCCTTATGACGGATCAATCTGACGGATCGATCAGTGTATTTCGGCAGATCAAGGTCGAGAGATTATCCAGCTGATATTTAATATGAGTTAACCCGGTCTTAGATTGTTGTTATGTTATTCGATCTCCGCGACGATAATAATTAAGACCGAGTTAAGTAATGGTTGAGTCTGATTTAACCGCGCGACGATATATTGATCCCGCTACCTCGTTAACTGGAATCTCCGGGGCCCTGCCAGGTAAGGGCCCTCTTTTTTCGCCAGACATCGCCCCCTCCCCCTCTGAATGAGAGCTGCAATATTGGGCAAGCCCCTGTTCATGACTATTTCCGCGCACAGTCTTCCCAGGCAGTGTGTTCCGATCTGGTCACGACTACTGAATGGCATTCCTGAGATTGTTATATCTGATACAGAAGCCTTCAGACTAATGGCGTGCTCAAATGGATTGGATAACAACGGGCCGATCTCCATCTGATAAAGATTTATAAAATAGTTGACCGAGATTTAGCTTTTCTCTAAGCCGGGCCTGAGGTACGTGTTCCATATTTCTGTCTTGATAGTCCGATCAGAACTAGACTAGCCAGCTGGCAATTGGAGGCGAGCAATGAAAAGTTGTACCAGGATACACCTTCACGGTACAGGAAAGATTCCGACCGGATCATGTAAAATGGCGGCATCGCTCCACTGTCACACCCATTTTTCGAACGAGATTTTGACCTTCATCCCCTTCTATGCCTCACGCGTGCCGATAGTTGCAGACCACTTCAAGCGAGCGCTCGAGCGGTACCAGCAGGTTCACGGTGCAGAGCTTGATTTCAGTCGGGCCTGGTGGACGCCACCAGTGACGCCACGCGAGGTGATCGATATTGAGACGAGTCAGATCGAGCAGCGTCTGGGGATGCCGGCGATGGTCTCAATCACCGATCATGACGACATCGAGGCGGGCCTTCTGCTGCAGGTACTCGACACGCCGCAGCGACATCCGATCTCAATGGAATGGACAGTCCCTTTTGGAGGTGGCTTTTTTCACCTTGGTGTTCACAACCTGCCGCGAGAAGAGGCGACCGAGATTGCTGGCGAGTTATTGAAATATACTCGTCAGGAAGCCGGGGCGCGAGGCCTCGCTGAGTTGCTCGATCTGCTCAATCAATCGCCCTCGACACTGGTCGTGCTGAACCATCCATTCTGGGACATTGAGCTTATTGGTGAAGAGGAGCATCGAAGATGCCTGCATGAATTCATCGTTACGCACGGTGGACAGTTGCACGCACTTGAGGTCAATGGATTTCGCCGGTGGCGGGAGAATGAGTTGACGATCTCCCTGGCTGCAGAGATCGGGCTGCCGGTAGTATCAGGCGGAGACCGGCACGGCTGTCAGCCGAACACGCTGCTCAACCTGACCCGCGCCTCCAACTTCGAAGAGATGGTAGCAGAGATCCGCGATGACCGGCACAGTGAGATTGTAGTGATGCCGGAGTACCGCGAGTCGATGGTCATGCGAATCTTCGAGATAGTAGCGGAGGTGATTGGACACTACCCGGACCATTCGTTGGGACGCCCACACTGGAGTGACCGGGTCTTCTTCACTCTCGACAGCTCGGATGAAGCGATATCCGAACCAGTGGCAAGGCCGCTATCGCATTACTGGCCCAACGGTGGAC
>JBEGMZ010000103.1:0-6342 GCA_041182745.1 Acidobacteriota bacterium | reverse complement strand
GTAACTTGATCATCGCCAACGAACAACTGCGACTGATTATGCCGAAGCTCTCTCCGGGGAAGCGTAACATCTATCTTCCGTTTCTGAACCGGGTGATGGAAGAGTACGAGATCAATACCCTGCTGCGGAGTGCGGCCTTCCTTGCCCAACTGGCCCATGAGTCGGGCGAGCTCCGATATATGGAAGAGATCTGGGGGCCAACGGAGGCGCAGAAGCGCTACGATCCACCGGGCAGCCTCGCCGAGAAGCTTGGCAATACCGAGCGCGGCGATGGCAAGCGGTTCAAGGGGCGCGGCCCGATTCAGATCACTGGCCGGTTCAATTACGACCGCTATGGCCGGCTGCTCGGAGTCGATCTTGTCGCCAATCCGGCACTGGCGGCGACACCGCAGATCGCCTTCTCGATCGCCGGATTGTACTGGCGTAACAATGGACTGAACCAGCTGGCGGACAATGACGACATTGTGACGATCACGCGGCGCATCAATGGCGGATTGAACGGCCTGGCCGATCGCCGCGCCTACTATAAGCGAGCGAAGGAGGTGTTGCAGCAGGGTGTACCACTTGGATCGGTCTCGATGCCTGATACTCTGCCTCGCGGCCAGGAGTCGATTGTCGAGGAGACCACCTCGCGCCAGCGGCGTCTGAGTCCGACCGAGAGTTCAAAGGCGGCCGGTACCAGTAAGGACGGGGGCGCTGGTGGCGGCGGAACCGGCAGGTAAGGCGTAGAAGGCAGGCAGCTGATGAGCAGACCAGAGAAATTCCTCCTGACCGGCTGCGCGAGCGGCATTGGGCAGCACCTCGTCGGCAGACTCCTTCAAGAGGGCTGGGAGGTTCTGGCAACCGACATCGACTTCACCGCCCTCGAAGCGAGCGCCGCCAGGCTCGGCTGGCCCCTCGATCGGGTGCGGTTGCGGCGTCTTGACGTCCGTGATCCGGAGGACTGGAACGCGGCGGTCAATGAAGCGGCGGCGGCCTTCGGTCGGGTCGATGTCGTCATGAACATTGCCGGGTATATGCAGTCGGAGTGGGTTCACGAGTCAACCTCATCAACGATCGACCGACACGTCGATATCAATTTGAAAGGGGTGATTCACGGAACTGCTGCCGCCAGCCGGCAGATGATCCGGCAGGGGTACGGTCAGATCATAAACATTGCCTCGATGGCCGGACTCGCACCAATTCCGGGAATCGCCGTCTATTCAGCCACCAAATACGGTTGTCGCGGATACTCACTGGCGGCGGCGATCGAACTCCGAGCCCACAACATCTTTGTGACGACGATCTCGCCGGACGCGGTGGACACCCCGCTGCTTCGACCGCAGGAAGGAGTCGAGGCGGCATCATTGCTCTTCTCATCGCCACACCTGCTGAGCGTCGAGGATATCGCTGACGCCGTGATCGACCAGGCGCTGGTTGACCGTCCGCTCGAGATCACTATCCCCCGGCGACGCGGCTGGATCGCCCGCTTCGCCAACCTCTTTCCTCATCTCGGCTTCACGCTCGCCCCCTTTTTTCGTTCGGTTGGAGCGCGAAGGCAGAGTCGCTACTTCGGCCGACAGGTCGAGCGATAGGTCTTGATTGAACAGACACCCAGAGTTTTATGCCGCCTTGGTGCGGGCGACCCGTGGGCAAGGTTGACGGAAAAGCCGCCTTGCCGGTAGACTGACGCCTGATAGCGGATAACCCATATGCCAAAATTCATCTTTGTTACAGGCGGAGTGGTGAGCGGACTCGGGAAGGGGATCGCGGCAGCCTCAATTGGAGCCCTTCTTGAAGCGCGGGGGCTGAAGATCACGCTGCTCAAGTTCGATCCTTACATCAACGTCGATCCGGGGACGATGTCCCCATTCCAGCACGGTGAGGTCTTCGTGCTTGACGATGGCGCGGAGACCGACCTCGACCTTGGACATTACGAACGGTTCACAAGCGCCAGACTGACGAGGGCCAACAATCTCACCTCGGGCCGGATCTACCTCTCAGTGATCGAGAAGGAGCGGCGCGGCGACTATCTCGGCAAGACAATCCAGGTCATCCCACACATCACGAATGAAATTAAAGACGCGATTCGGAATGTCGCCGATGGCGTCGATGTGGTCATTGTCGAGATCGGTGGAACGGTTGGGGACATCGAATCCCTCCCCTTTCTCGAAGCCATTCGCCAGATGGGCAACGAGGTCGGCAAGCACAATTCGATCTTCATTCATCTGACACTGGTTCCCTTCCTCGGGGTGTCAGGAGAGCTCAAAACCAAGCCGACCCAGCATTCGGTAAAGGAGCTGCAATCGATCGGGATTCAGCCGGACATTCTGCTCTGCCGCTGTGAACAGGAGCTTCCTCTCGATATCAAGGCCAAGATTGCACTCTTCTGCAATCTGCCGCAGGAGGCGGTGATCAACGCACCCGATGTGAAATCGGTCTACCAGGTTCCGGTCGTCTACAACCGGGAGGGGCTTGACCAGCTGATCGTCGAGCTTCTGCGGCTGCCACTCGGGGAGACCGATCTCCGCCGGTGGACGAGTCTCGTCCATAGTCTCCATAACCAGCGTAACTCGGTGACGATCGGTGTGGTAGGCAAGTATGTCGGTCTCGAGGACTCCTACAAGAGCCTCAGCGAGGCTCTCATTCACGGCGGCCTGGCACACAACATTCGCGTGCGGATTCAGTGGATCGAGAGTGAGACGCTTATGACCGAAGAGCGGTGGGACGAGAAGCTGCGCGAAGTTGACGCGATTCTCGTTCCGGGGGGATTTGGCAAGCGTGGCATCTCAGGAATGATTCGGGCCATTGGATATGCCCGACGGGAGAAGAAGCCCTTTTTTGGCATCTGTCTCGGAATGCAATGTGCGACCATCGAGTTCGCCCGAAATGTCGGGGGAATCGATCACGCCGATTCGACTGAGTTCGATCCGGATGGGCCGGAACCTGTCATCTTCAAGCTGCGCGACCTGCTTGGGGAGGAGAAACTGGGTGGGACGATGCGGCTTGGCGCCTACGAGTGTGAACTGACGCCAGGGTCGCTCGCGAGTCGGATCTATGGACAGAGAACGGTCTCCGAGCGCCATCGTCATCGCTACGAATTCAATCCCGCCTACCGCGATCGCCTCGCTGAGAGCGGGCTCACCTTCTCCGGCCTCTCGCCGGATGGAAAGTTTGTGGAAATAGTCGAGCTGACCGACCATCCGTGGTTTCTGGGATGCCAGTTTCATCCGGAACTGAAGTCGAAACCGCTTCTTCCGCACCCGCTCTTCACCAGCTTTATCGAGGCCGCCCTTGCCCAGCGGATGCTGGATGAGGTCGGAGAGAAAGAGCAGGCCAAGTCACCTGATAGTCTCGTCTGACGGCTCATCCCTCCCCTCGCGGGCGTTCTCGTCAGAGAGATCGAACCCGAGGCCATGCGGCGGCGAAGCTGGCTGGCAGGAAAATGCGATTGCCCTGGCAATACTGCGCGCTCCGCAATAAAATGACTATAATCACTTGACATTTTAGCCGGATTGGATTTTATTAGCCTTGCTTTCGTATCATACCTTCGTTTTCTGTCAGTGCTTGTAAGTATTTATCTTAGTTTGTCGGGATTTAGTGTTACTGATGTCTTGAGCTGGCCAGCGGTCTGAATCCCAGCCGCTGGGCTGGGGAGGGCCAGGCGGCCTTTACCACTATAGAGATGCTATCCTGCTGATTGGGGCTGGGTACAAATAGAGGACGAATTCGTAACACAATTCATTTCAGACGACACACAACTGTAAACAATTACAACTAGTCTCACACTCGATCCTGAGATTTAGCATCTTTATCATTATTGTATTCAGTTACTGCTGGTTCAGGCAGGACTGGTTGTTGGCAGGCTGTTCCGTATCAGGCTTTGATCTTAGCAACAGCGGCCGACACCGATGAGATGATCGAGGGACAGTTTAGAGTGAGTTTTACCCTGCATTGTCGCGGTGTCTCCGGGTTCCCCAGGACATCGTGACGGTTGGTCACCACGCCTTCGGGTTATGCTATTCCGATTACGGGAATGCAGCTTGTTGGCCATGGGCGTTCCGCGGTTACCAGCCGGTTCGCATCTACTCAGAGACATCACGCCAGCTCTTGTACGGCCATCTGGTCGAGGTTGCGTGAGCTCTGCTCACCCGCGGCCAACGAGGCTGGAGGCTTGGTTCGTCAACCATAAGTCTGATCATAATTTGCAAGTCTGATCATAATTCTGATCATAATATGGAGGTCCTGGTGGCCATTATCATAATTACCGGTCTGATCTAACCAGACAAAGTTGTATCGCCCGATACAGGCGATCCACCTTGTTGCTTCATAACACTAACCAAAAACCAACGGAGGTTTCATGGAACCGACTCTTTCGATGGGCCAGTACAGTCTGGTCACCAATCTGATGTCGCTGACAGTCGCCACGATGGGAGCAGCGGCACTCTTCTTCTTCTTGTCCCGCCAGTCGGTTGCCGCCAAGTATCGGGTGGCGTTGACCGTTTCGGGGCTGGTGGTTGCGATCGCCTGCTACCATTACTTCCGAATTCTCGAGAGCTTCACCGCCGCCTATCAGCTTGAGGGTGGATCCTATGTTCCGACCGGTGTGCCATTCAACGATGCCTATCGTTATGCCGACTGGCTGTTGACGGTACCACTTCTTCTGGTGGAGTTGATCGCGGTCCTCAACCTGCCGAAGAAAGAGTCGGGACCACTTCTCGCGAAGCTGACGATTGCGGCGGTACTGATGATCGGGCTCGGCTATCCGGGTGAGATCTCAAACGATGCCGGAACCCGCTGGCTGTGGGGTTGGCTGAGCACAGTTCCATTCCTCTACATTCTGTACGTCCTCTTCGTGCAGTTGGGTGGCGCGGTTGACCGACAGGTTGACGCGGCGAAGGTCCTGATCAAGAACGCACGCCTGCTAATTCTGGCCACGTGGGGATTCTATCCCATCGCCTACACCATCGGCACGCTCGGTCTTGGAAGCGGAGCGAGCACCGAGGTAGCGATCCAGGTGGGCTACACGATTGCCGACATCACGGCGAAGGCCGGTCTGGGCGTATTCATCTTCAATATTGCGCGGGTCAAGACCGAGGCCGAAGAGGGCTAGGCACGATCTGTCACGAGAGGAGCAGCGCATGGCCAGGATGCTTGTCACCGGTTGGAGTCCGAACCGGTCACGGGTCGGGAACCAGCCGGAGGGGATCGTTCAGATCAGACTTGCTACCGGACGGCTGGATCGGATGACCTGGATCGCCTGCCTGCTCCTCTCAATCTTCTCACTATTTGGTGGCCGATACCCTCAGCTCTCGGTGGTGCAATGGGCACCGTGGCTGATCGGAATCGTCTTTCTAAGTCTGCCGCACGGTGGCCTCGATGATGCCGTGCCGTCGATCCTCCGAGCCGGTGGACTGCGCCGTAGAGCAGGCCCGGGGTTCTATCTCGGGTATCTCGGGATCCTGGTCGGAACGCTTGCGATCTGGGCGGTCCGGGCAGATCTCGGCCTGATCAGTTTTCTTCTCTTCTCCTGCTACCATTTTGGACAGGGAGACCTTTACTGGGATCATCAGCGGCGAGTTGAGGCGGGCCTGACGGTCGAGACAGGGGTGGCGGCAAGGGCGGCGCTCCTTCTGGCAAGAGGGAGTGTCGCGGTATTCCTGCCATTTGTTCTACACGACCAGCAATTCCAGGAGATTGGAGAGCGGTTGAGCACGGAGAGTGGTCAGGTGCTGATGCTGCCGCATTGGGTTGGCCAATACCGGGATGAGCTGTTGGTGGTTATCGCTGTGGTGGTGCTGGTGCAGGCCGCTTCGAGTCTGCACGAAGTTTTTGATGGCCGCGCCACTGGTGATCAGCAGCGGGTGGTTCTGACCGGGCTGCTGGAGACAGGGATTCTTCTGACTCTCTTTGTGACGGTTCCACCGATCCTCAGTGTTGGGGGATACATTCTCTGCTGGCACGCGCCGCGCCACATCTGGCGGTTGATTCTGCTCGATCCGGAGTTGAGGGAGCGGGTGGTGGGCGGGCGGTCGGCAGAGGCGATCGTCGGCTTTCATCGCCGATCGGCCGGGATAGTCCTCGCCGCGGTGGCGGTACTCGCACTCATTTCAGCCGGCTGTATTCGTTACGACTTCGCGGCGGAGAGGTTGGTCTTTCCCGCCTTTCTTTTTGTGCACGCCATCACCGTTCCGCACGTTCTGACGGTCGTAATGCTCGATCGTTTTCAGTCGGTGTGGCGAGGCGGCCAGTGATTACGAACAGGTAGCGATGTGAGGCGAGACCGGATGAACAGGGGAACATACGAATTTATCATCACGGGCGCCGGATGCGCCGGGCTGAGCCTGGTGTGGCATCTGCTTG
>JBEGMZ010000102.1:0-6886 GCA_041182745.1 Acidobacteriota bacterium | reverse complement strand
CTCCTCGGTCGCGGTGAAGCGACTGTCATCTTCAGTGTGGCCGGCCGATAATCGACCCCGGTGACGGTCAATATCAAGTAACCAGTTGGTTGAATAAAATCTGGAGAGAATGGATTGATGCTGAAAAGTTGGCTCACCATCCCGCTGGCGGTTTTGCTTATCTTCTTCCTGGCCGGGCTTCAGCAGACGACGCTCCATAAGACCGATGTCCCCGTCCATCCGTGGGACATCGTGCTTACCCGTCCGACCGATAGATCGATGGCGGTGAGCCTGATAATCTATCGGGATGCCACGGCCAGCATCGAGTATGGGACAACGCGCGGCCTCTACCCCGGGCAGACATTGCCACTCAGTTGCAAGTCGGGGGTGGCGTCACTGATCCAACTGAGCGGTCTGAACGCGAATACCCGCTACTACTATCGGCTCCGGATTCGTGGCACTGAGGGGACGAGTGACGAGTTGAGCCCGGAGTACACCTTCACCACCGCCCGGCCGCCCGGTTCGAGCTTTGTCTTTGCCATGCAGGCTGACTCGCATCTCGATGAGAACACGGAGCCGGCAATCTATGCTCGCGCCGTCGAGAATATGCTCGCCGATGGGGTCGACTTTGTGGTCGACCTTGGTGACACCTTTATGAATGACAAGTACTCCTCCGACTACAAGGAGTCGGAGAAGCAGTATCTGGCGCAACGCTACTATTTTGGCCTTGTCGGCCACTCGGCGGCCTGGCTGCTCGCACTTGGCAACCACGATGGTGAGCAGGGGCGCTACCTCAACGGCACGGTCGACAACATGACCATCTGGTCGAATCGAATGCGGAAATCACACTTTCCGAACCCGGTACCAGATGGCTTCTACACCGGAAACTCGACCCCGGATCCGCTTGCTGGTCCGATCGAGAACTACTTTGCCTGGCAGTGGGGTGATGCCCATTTCATCGTTCTCGACCCCTTCTGGGTCACGAAACGTACCGGGCAGTCGGATGGCTGGGCGTGGACGCTTGGTGCGGCCCAGTACGACTGGCTCACGCGGACACTTGAGAGCAGCAGCTCGCGCTACAAGTTCATCTTTCTTCACCATCTGATTGGAGGTCGTGACAACTCACAGCGGGGAGGTATCGAGGCGGCGAGGTACTTTGAGTGGGGTGGTCACAATCTGAGCGGCGTCAATGAGTTTGCAGTCAAAAGACCAGGCTGGCCCATGCCCATCCACCAGCTGCTGGTCAGAAACCGGGTCTCCGCAGTCTTCCACGGGCATGATCACATCTATGCAAAACAGGATCTCGATGGGATCGTCTACCAGGAAGTACCGCAGCCAGGCTATCCGCGGTTCAATCAGGCCAACAGCGCCACCGAATATGGATACGTCAATGGCACCATCCTTGGCAGTCCCGGACACCTGCGGGTGACGGTGACTCCGGAGACGTCGCGGGTTGAGCTTGTCCGTCCTGTTCTGGCGCGGGAGGAGACTGCTACCCGCCGCAATCGCGAGATTGGCCACGCCTATGACCTTCGAGCCGTTACGCCGCTGGCCGTCACCTCCGCCGCCAGTTACAGCAATGAGGTCGTGGCTCCGGAGAGCATCGTTGCGACCTTTGGAATCAATCTTGCGTCAGGAACCGGGCAGGCCACTCAGCAACCACTCCCGACAAGCCTCGGCGGAGTGACCGTCACGGTACGTGACTCGACAGGTGTCGAGCGGCCGGCACCACTCTTCTTCGTCTCACCCGGGCAGATCAATTTTCAGATACCTTCCGAAGTTGGGCCGGGCAGCGCGCTGGTCGAGTCGTTCGTTGATGGCCAGATCGCCAGTCGGGGCACCATTCGTGTCAATTCGACCGCGCCGGCTATCTTCACCGCCGACAGCAGTGGCCGCGGCTATCCCGCCGCCGCGCTGCTCCGTTACCGCGGCAATCAGCTTGTTGCGGTCGAGCCGGTCTATGATTACGATTCGGTGCGGAGGGTGTTTGTCGGGCGTCCGATCGATCCTGGACCTCCCGATGACTCGCTCTTCCTTGTTCTCTACGGAACTGGATTCCGCCGGCACGGTGGACTCGGCTCGATCGGGGTCAGGATGGGTGGAGTCGATGCCCAGGTAGTCTATGCCGGCGCCCAGGGCGACTACGCGGGGCTGGATCAGTTGAATGTTCGCATTCCGCGTGAACTTGCTGGTCGTGGAGAGGTCGAGGTACGGCTGACATTGGGTGGGCTTTCCGCCAACCCGGTGCGGATCAGGATGACCGGCCCGTAGCCGATGGCTTGCTCAATACCAATCCACCCCTGCTTCAACCGTCACGGAGGTGAGCTGACCGATCTATGCCGGCCGGCGCATGATCCAGTAGATCTCACCTGGCCAACCAGGAAAGAGTCGACCCCACGCGAGGTTAAAACGCATCCAGCGATCAGAGTTCTCAAGTCGGCTGCCGCGGCTGCGCATCAAGAAGGCTCCACTCATAAACTCAAGTTCAAGCCCGGCGTCGGCGGCCATCCGGCGAACCCGGCCCGGAGAGAAGACGCTGACGTGACCGTACGGCAGGGCCGTCCGTCGCAGCTGTTTCTCGCGTACGCCCGCCAGCCCCCCCGGAACCACCGGGAACCCGCCAATCAGCGACCCACCAGGCCTGATTGCTGCTGCGATCTGGCGAAAGACTACCTCCGGTTCAAAGAGATGCTCAAGGATGTGCAGCAGAATGGCGGTGTCGTACTGGCGCGGAAGGTGCAGGTTACCATCTTCGAGATCGACCTGGAGAAGATCGGTGTAGCCAGCTTTTTCGAGCCGCTCCCGGTGCAGGATTGCGTCGACCGCCGTCCAACCGGAATACTCGATCCCACCCGGGGCCGACCTGACAAACTCAAGCATCTGCCCGAGGTGAACGCCAACCTCAAGAACGTCGAGCGGACGCCCCGCACGACGGCTCTCCTCACGCAGCAGCTGGTATCCGAACCAGTAGCGGAGGAGGCGGATCGGGTAACGAACACGCTTCGCCTCGGCCGATATTCCAAAGTCGGCCGACCTCACTACCTCGTTACCAGCCAGGAACTGAATATCCCACCGGCTCGGATCATAGCCCTCGCTGATTACCGTTTCCATCAATTTACGCCTCAACTTACGCCTCAACCGATTCGTCGCGGAGTCCGTGTCGGACCATCCGGAGTTGTCCTTGTCCGACGGATGAAAAGTTCGAGGATCGGATACCAGGCTCCCTCGTTCGCAAAGGGCACAAGGTCGAATCCCCGCCCAAACGGATCGTCCTGCAGGGTCTTAGTGTAGTCGATTCCGAGCGCAGAGTAGATCGTCGCGACAACATCCTCATTGGTCGCCGCGCGGTTCTGGGCCCAGCCAGGCTCCTGGATGGCGAATCCATCGCTCGTTGTCGACCCGATCGCCCGTCCACCCGTCACTCCACCACCCATAAAGAGAGCAAACTGCTGGAAGTAATGGTCACGTCCATTGGTGTTGTTCAGACCCGGTGCATTATTTCCGGTTCTGACCGTGCGCCCAAACTCACCCATCGCCACGATCAGCGTCTCGTCAAAGAGCGTCCCGCCGCGCTGCCCGGGGCTCGCCAGAAGGTCGTTGACCAGACTGGCAAGGCCACGATCGAGCTGCCTTGATGGTGCGTAGACCCCGCCATTTGGGGCGTAGATGTTGGTGTGATTGTCCCATCCCCCCAGGTTGAGCTGGATGTAACGTGTTCCCTGATTCGCCCGCAGCAGGTTTCGGGCAACCAGGCAGGAGTTCCCAAATCCGCTGTTGCCGTACTGCACTGACTCGGCGGTCGTGAACCTGAAGATCGAATCAACCTCCGGGTTGTACATCATCGCCCGACTCTGCTGGTAGAACCCGTCCATATCGAGAACCGATTCACCGAGCGGTGAGTTTGTCCTGAGCGTCGAATCGAGATCCATCAGCATCTGGAAACGTCGCTCAAAGGTGGCCTGTCCTGCATTGTTGGTCAGGTTGGTCAGACCGTTGGCGTTGGCGGTGATTGCAAATGGCGAGTAACGGGCATTGAAGTAGCCGGAACTGACCGTGTTTCCACCATTGAGCGAGATGAAGCCCGGCAGCTTCTGACTTGTCTCCCGCTCTGACTCGAACTCTCGCGCCACAACCGAGCCGATATTGGGCGACACCTTGCCCATCTGTGAGGTCGGATTACGGGAGATCTGGGTCCAGATCTGCTGAAGTGAATGAACCAGCGCCGGCGCCCGCAGACTCCGCAGAATCGCCATCCGATCGACGTGCGCCGCGAGGTTCGGCATCAGCCCTTTCGGAAAGAGGACTCCACTGATCGTCTCCGGCTGAAAGTCGGTCGGTGTCCACGACCCAACCTTCAGATCAAATGTGTCAACGTGACTTGGCGCTCCCTGCAGGTGAATAAAGATGCAGTTCCGCGCCCGCCCGACTATTTGTGGAGCCTCTGCTCCCGGCCGCGCATAGACGTTCGGCCGCATTGCCGGAACAATGAATGACCCGGCTAAACCGGTTCCGGCAATCCGGAAGAAGTCACGCCGCCCAAGCTCCACCCCGCCAAACAGCGGGGAGATGAGCGCCCGCCTCGCTTCTTGTTTCTTCATTTGGCAACTCCTCAATTCGCAGTATCGATCTTGTTGACTCGCTTATTGATCTTCAACCTCAACTGATCAGCGACCTCAATAGTTGAACAGGAAGTCAACCTTGTTGAGCAGCACCCACTGCAGGCTCTCATAGGCCTGTTGCCTTGGTGTCCAGTTGAAGTATGACAGCAGCATGGATTTCTCTGCGGCTGTTGGCCGACGTGACAGGGTCAGAAGGTACATTCGCTCGATACCCTGCTCATTGGTGACGGTGCGATCATTGACCAGATTGTAGACGGTATTGCGAATCGTCTCAGTTCCAACGGTCACCCGGTCATCGAGCCTGATCCGGTTTGTGACAATCGAATTGTTCATCATATTCAGCGCCTGGAGGATCGAAGAGTCGTCCATCCGCAAGTTGGAGTCACGGTTCCCGCGCAGAAACGAGTCGAGGAAGCCCCTTACATCGAAGCGTTGCCGTGGTTCGATCGGGTCTGGAAGCTGCCCGGCCCACCTTACCACCCGCTTCGTTGTCCCCTCGTCTCCCAGAATTGGGAATCCAACCACGGTCAGATTGGTCGTACTGTTCGCTTCACGGTAGGTGGAGACCGGAGGCAATCCGGTGGCCTGCACGACTGCGTCGTGGATCTCCTCGGCCTTGAGACGGCGGGCATACTTGCGGGCATAGAAGGGAACATACTCCAGCTTCCAGGTCCCCGGATAGCTCGACGAGAGCTGGTAGGTCGATGACTTCGCAATCTGGCCGATCAACCGGCGCAGGTTGAAACCATTCTGCTGAAAGTCGCGTGCGAGCGCTTCGAGCAGCTCCGGATTGTTCGGCTGAAGTGCCCAGCCAGTGGGCATCTTCGCCGCCGGATCGAGCCGCGCCAGATCGAAGTTGTTCGATGGTGAGACCAGCGCCTCGACCATCATCTCCTCCCAGATATAGTTGACCGCAGCACGGGCAAACTGCGGATCGGCCGTCATCATCCGGGCCAGCGTCTGGCGACGACTCTCACCGGTCGCAGCCGTTGTCGTACCGGTAAGGTACTTTGGCGCAACGGTATTCTGGTTGCCGATCGGCGCCCGGGTCTGACGATTGCCGGAATTGGTGTTCAGCTGATACTCACCAGCTGTACCCTCTCCAATGGTGTAGGTTCCATAATTGACGTCGTTGCTTGGTCTGGCGAAAGTGCGCCGTGTCCGGGCAAAGAAGGCACTCATCCCCCACGCCTGAGTTCGTGTTACTCCCGAGCCCCAGATGTTAACGGCGTCAAGATGACCCGCTCCGTCGTGGCAGAGGAGGCAGTCCATTGAGCTGAGCCCGAGAAAGACGGTCGAGGCTTGGACCGCCAACCCGTCCATCGTGTCCTGTGCCGGGCCCATCGGGATGTTCCCCATAACGACAAAGTTGACCGCACCATTGGTCAGATTGTCGCCATTTCCAGCGATCATCTCAGTAGCAATCTGGTTGTAGGGGCGGTTGTTGGCGATCGAGTTGTAGATGAACTGATGGTAGGCCTCCCGCCCGCCGATAAATATCTGAATGTTGCTTGAGAACGCTGTGTTGCGGAAGAGGTCACCGTAGAACATCGTCCACTTGTCGATGAACTCGGGAGACGCGATCAGGCTGTCGACCAGCTGGTCACGCCTGGTGGGCGAACTGCTTGCCAGAAACGAGGTGACAGCCTCTGGCGTCGGAGTCCGCCCGGTCAGATCGAGCGTCACCCGTCGGATGAACTGCTCATCGGTGCAGAGTGGAGCGGATGAGATTCCACCCTGTGCCATCCGGTCAAAGATGTGGTTGTCGATGAAATTACGGCGCGGGATGTCCTGTGGCGCTACCAGCTGCTGCGCGGTCATCGCAAGCTGTCCGGCAACCTCTTCGGTGCGACGCGAGAGATCCACCCGGTGCCGTCCGTCAACTCCATCAAAGTTGCGCGGCTCTTTCAGGTAGCTACAGTCGGTCTCGCTCATCTGCCCCCGGGACTGCCCGATCGGAGGCTCCTGAGCGGCACGGGCCCGATCCAGCTGGGTCACTGCCGTGAGTATCACCGCCAGGCTCAGCGCCAATCCCACTCCGCGCTTAATCACATTCCTGATCGTCACACCTATTCTCACATCATCCCGCCTCATATCGTCTCGCCTCATATCGCCTCGCCTCCATATGCCAATCTGTACCAATCTGTGACTGTTCGGCTCTGTGACTGTCCGGCCCCTGACCGCTGATATTCTGAAATGATATTCTCAAATATTCCCGGTATTGACAGCACCTTCCCGCCACGGACAGAATCGACCGAAGTGACCCTACTCCCGGTAATTACCGGCAT
>JBEGMZ010000101.1:0-5220 GCA_041182745.1 Acidobacteriota bacterium | reverse complement strand
GCCGATGGCGTCCTTATGGATCTCGAGGGTATCCTGGCCATACTCGAGGTCATAGCTCCAGCTCTCGACCTCAGCGGGGAGCTTCTTCGGCTTGCGGACCGGAACGAAGCCGGCGCCGAGATGATAGGCAAGCGCCGGGCCGAAGATAAAGCCACGCGCTTCGATACCGAGGACAGCATCGACCTTCCGGCCCTTGAAGTGCTCAGTCATCCGATCGATGACGGCGCGGAACCCTTCGGCATTCTTGAGCAGGGTCGTAATGTCATAAAAGAGAATGCCCGGCTTGGGAAAGTCGGGGATCTCGCGGATGATCTTCTTCAGATCGTCATTATTGGACATCTCAGTCTGGTCTCCCTAAAGATGGCTCGATCTCAATGATCGAGGCGGAATTCACGGTAGCGATTGGTGACCGGAATATCGGTCTCGTCAATATCGGTAACGGTGGCATCGATCGGGCCAGCGAGCAGTTCATTCTTAAACTCGCTGATCGCCTCGCGGTCACCCTCAGCGATGACCTCGACGCGCCCATCGGGAAGATTGCGGACCGTACCGCAGACCTGGTGGCGTGCGGCGACGCGGAGGGTGAAGAAGCGGTAGCCTACCCCCTGCACGATCCCGGAAACGATGAATCTTCTGGCAACCATATTTTGAATGATAACGATCGGCCCCCGGCCAAAGCAAACAGGTTATGGTTTCGGATGGACCCACGGTTTGCGATAGGGCCGGGCGAGGAGGCGGTTGGCGGCTGGATCGCCAATGACGACCTGCTTCGTCGCGTCCCAGGCGAGGGTTCGTCCGAGGGTCAGTGCGTGGTTGGCGAGGATGCAGCTGGTCGTCGAGATGTGGCCCTGCTCGATGTCGGCGACGGGGCGGCTGCGTTTCTCGATCGCGCGGAGCAGATCACGCATATGGCCGCGAATGGCCGGCGCGACGTGGCGCTCGAGATCCTTCTCGGTGCGGTCTTCGGGGTACTGCTCGAACTCATAGGCTACGTCTTTGTGAATCGGCTGCTCGTTCTTGTCGACCGGAATGAAGTCGTAGCTCATGACGCTCGCCTTGAGCGTGCCCTTGTCACCATAGATCGTCAGGCCCCACGGATACTTTGGATCGGGGGGAGTGCCATAGGTGCGGTGCTGCCAGACGACTGGAAAGTCGCCGAAGTCGAAGGTTGCCGTCTGGGTGTCGCTGATGTTGGACTTGCTCTGCTTTTGGATAAGGATACCACCATTGGAAGAGACGCTCTTCGGCCAGCCGAGGTCGAGCATCCAGCGGACAGCGTCGAGCATGTGGATACACATATCGCCCACGATGCCGTTACCATACTCCATGAAGGCGCGCCAGCTGCGCGGATGGACCAGTTTGTTGTAGGGGCGCATCGGCGCCGGACCGGTCCACATCTCGTAATCGAGGTGATCGGGCGGCGCGGAGTCGGGCGGATTCTCGCGGGTCCGCATACTGTAGTAGCAGTAGATCTCGACGAGGCCGATCTTGCCGAGCCGCCCCGGCTTGATGATCTGGTCGATCGCCTCGATCAGGTGCGGGGTCGAGCGACGCTGCGTGCCGACCTGGACGACGCGTTTGTTCTTTCGTGCCGCCGCGACCATCGCCTGCCCTTCGACAATGTCGACGCTGATCGGTTTCTGGACATAGATGTCGGCGCCGGCTTCGCAGGCAGCGATCATCGGCAGTGCGTGCCAGTGATCGGGGGTGGCAATGAGGACGATGTCGAGATCCTTCTCCTTCAGCATCTCGCGGTAGTCGGCATAGGTGCGCGGGGACTTCTTCGACTCCTGCCGTGAGGCAACGATCTCGGCAGCCTCAGCGAGCATCTTCTTGTCGACGTCACAGAGCGAGATGACATCGACCGGCGCAACCTGGATCAATCGTAGCAGGTCGCACTTGCCATACCAGCCCGAACCGATCAGCCCAACCCGGGGGCGCTTATCGGCAAACTCCTCAGCGTAGCGATAGTTCCGTCGCAGTATCGCCGGGGCGACGGCAAAACCCGCGCCCTGACGAATGAAGTCTCGTCTCTCCATGTTCAGTCTCCCTTGTCGTCAAAATGGTCAGTCAATGCCGGCCTATTGTGCGAAGAGCCGCTCTAATTGTAAAGGTGCGGCGGAGGCTCAGACCAGAATCCCCTTCACCACATTGCCGGCAACATTGGTCAGCCGCGCATCGATTCCCTGGTACTTGACCGTCATCCGCAGGTGGTTGATCCCGAGCAGGTGGAGCATGGTCGCGTGCAGATCGTTGACGCTGACCGGATTCTCGACCGCGGCATAGCCCAGCTCATCGGTCGCCCCCCAGGTGATCCCCGGCTTGATGCCTCCGCCGGCAAGCATATATGAGAAGGCCTTGATGTGGTGGTCGCGGCCGTTGCCGCTCTGCGACATCGGGGTACGCCCAAACTCGCCACCCCAGATGACCAGGGTGTCGTCGAGCATCCCACGCTGCTTCAGATCCTGAATCAGCGCCGCCGTTGCGCGATCGACCTCCTCGACCTTGAGCGGCATATTGGCGGGAATGTTGTTGTGGTGATCC
Organism: Acidobacteriota bacterium; assembly: GCA_041182745.1. Taxonomy (GTDB): domain Bacteria; phylum Acidobacteriota; class Blastocatellia; order RBC074; family RBC074; genus CAIOZW01. Next base: position 2,676 of record JBEGMZ010000101.1, on the reverse strand, counting down.
CAGTCGCGATGGTAGAGCTGGATGAAGCGAACCCCGCGCTCCGCCAGTCGCCGCGCCAGCAGGCAGTTCGAGGCAAAGGATCCATCGCCCGGCTTCGCGCCATACATATCGAGAATCGACTGCGGCTCGCGGCTCATATCAGTCAGCTCCGGGACAGAGGCCTGCATCCGAAAGGCCATCTCGTACTGCGAGACTCGCGTCAGAATCTCCGGGTCCTGCGTCGCGTCATACTGGAGCCGGTTGAGCCGGTTGATCGCCTCGATCGAGCGTTGCTGCGTCTGCTGCCCCAGTCCGCGTGGATTGTTGATGTAGAGAACCGGATCACCGATCGAGTTTAGTTTCACCCCCTGAAACTTGCTGGGCAGAAATCCGGCCGACCATTGCCGATTGGCGATCGGCTGGTTCTGTCCGCCCCGCCCCTGCGACATGAGGACGACAAAGCCCGGCAGGTTGTCGGTCTCCGCCCCGAGTCCATAGAGCAGCCACGACCCCATACTTGGGCGCCCGGTGATGATCGATCCAGTGTTCATCAACTGGTGGGCCGGATCGTGATTGATCTGCTCACCCCACATCGAGCGGATGATGCAGAGGTCATCGGCGATACCACCAATGTTGGTGAACTGCTCCATGATCTCCTGACCCGACTTGCCGAACCGTTTGAACTTGAACTGCGGCCCATAGCAGACCAGCTTCTGCCCCTGAAGCTGTGCAATCTGCTGCCCGCGCGTGAACGATTCTGGCATTGGCTGGCCGTGCATCTCCGCCAGCTTTGGCTTGTAGTCGAAGGTCTCGAACTGCGAGGGTCCTCCGGCCTGGTAGAGGAAGATGACCCGTTTCGCCTTCGCGGCGTGATGGAGCGGATTGATCACTCCACGCCAACGATCGGGGGCCTGACTGGCCACCGTTTCACGTCCGAGCAGTGAAGTTAGCGCGAGCGACCCAAGTCCGGCCAGCCCGTGGCTGAGAAATGTCCGCCGCGTCACGTCGGCCTGCATCTGGTCTGGTATAACACTCATATATTTTTCTGATCGCTTCAATTACTGATCAATTCCTGGTTATCGTCTCGTGCAGATTAAGGATGGACCGCGTCACCGTCATCATCGCCGCCAGACTGAGTGGAGGCAGATTACGTCCGGCGGGAGCTTCCCCGACGGTTGCGAGCTGGCGCGCTCGCGCCGGGTCGGTCACAAAGTCGGCACGGCTCTTCTGATGGAGGTCGAGCAGGATTGCCGCCTCATCAGCGTTCGGCCGGCGTCCAGTCGCCTGCGTGAAGGCCCATTCAATCTGTACCCGCGGCGTTGTGCCGCCCTCGGTCAACGCCCGGGCGGCAAAGACCCGCGCTGCCTCGACAAAGATCGGATCGTTGAGCAGCACCAGCGCCTGGAGTGGCGTATTTGAATTGACACGGTTGACGGTGCACTCCTCCCGCGATGGGGCGTCGAAGGTCGAGAGCGAGGGATGCAGAAAAGTCCGCTGCCAGTGGACATAGAGTCCGCGCCGGTAGAGGTTCTCCCCGCGATCGGCCGAGTAGTCACGCTGCGGGAAGTTGAGCGCAGCGAGGTATCGTTCCGGCTGGACCGGCTTGATCGACGGTCCGCCAAACTTCTCGACCAGCAGCCCGGAGACGCTCAGGGCGATGTCACGGACAATCTCGGCATCAACGCGAATCCGGTTCTGGTGGGCCAGCAGCCGGTTGTCCGGATCGCGCTCCGCCGGCCGCGTCCCGGCCGCCTGCCGGTAAGTATGGCTCAGGACGATGGTTCGGATCAGGTGGCGGACATCCCACGGGTGTGATGACCCGTCGAGTGTCGGCTCCATGAACTCCGCCGCCAGCCAGTCGAGCAGCTCGGGATGAGTCGGCCATTCACCCTGCGAACCAAGGTCGTCGAGCGTCTTTGAGAGGCCGGTCCCAAAGAACTGGCGCCACATCCGATTCGCGAAGACCCTTGCCGTGAGTGGGTTATCGCGCGAGACGATCCAGTTGGCCAGATCGAGGCGGGTCGGCCGCCGGCCATCGAGTGCCAGACTGCCGAGTGAGACCGGAACTGCCGGGATGACCACTTCGCCGGTCTCATCGAGAAAGTTGCCACGAGGCAGAATCCTGGTCTCAGCCGGCGTGACAGCCTCGGTAACGACCACCTGGGGAATCTGCGAGTTGAGCCGTTCGAGATCCGCTTCGAGCCGGGCCAGGGCAACCACCGGAGACTCGAGCGCCGGATCGATCCAGGCCAGATGGTCGAGCAGGCTGTCCTGCATAGCCGTGGTTCGCTCGGCTGGTTTGGTCTGTAACGCCTTCAATAATCCCGCCGGCAGGCCACGGAGCGGGCTCTTCATCTTGGCCTGCACATCCGGCCAGGAGTATGTCGCATCCGACAGGGCAACCCGGAAACGACCGATCGTCGCCCGCCGCAGCAGCGACTCCTGCCGCAACCGAATCTTGAGCACCATTCGACCATCGGTCCGCAACGGCTCGCCTTTACCCTCGCCAACAGTGATCGGGCTGGTGAGTGGCCGGAGAACCATCCGATGAACACGATCGATGGTGACGCCTCAACTGGTTGGGGATCGTCCTGGGAGGGTGGGCGTGGAGCCTTTATCGCGCTGCGCCTGGCCAAGCCATTGCGGACCGATGGTCAAATGGTGATCAGAATACGGCTGCGGCAGGAGTCACCACTG
>JBEGMZ010000100.1:0-3256 GCA_041182745.1 Acidobacteriota bacterium | reverse complement strand
CATCCAGCAGATAGTCGATGAACTCGGTCTCAAGAGATTTGACCATCGAATGTTCGATCGGATTCAAGCGTATGGCAAACCGTCGGACAGCGCTCGGCAAGGGCCCGGTATAGTTGGTGGTGACCGTGGCGGTGGAGTAGTCACAGAGCGAGAGACGAAGGTCGGTCGCGATGAGGAATCGCGCGTCATCCGATCGCCCCTGCGCACCAAGACGAAGAGCATCAATCCATAAACCCATCGTTTGTCCAGCCTGATCCTGGGGTCGGAATGTACTGTTGTCCGGTCTTTAGCCCGGTCTTTAGCCCGGTCTTTAGCTTTGATTGGTCAAGAGATGGTTCTATCAGTCGGGGCGACTGTTTCATGAGGGGCGAACCACAGAGATGAGAATTGACCAGATCCGGGCTGGTTGTCAACAACTTATTAGAAAATATTATTCATTCGATAACGGCGTCGCCGCCTGAGACCCGGTGGGAGTGGAACTTCGCTCTGGCATTGACAAGCAGCGCGCTATTGCGACTAATATGACTCTTACCAAATACTGACACTCAGACTGAGGTGCCGCATGAACGAGCGAAGAACTTTTCTGAAATCACTGGCTGGAGCTGGCCTTGCAGTGGCGGTTCCTTCGGGTCGACCTGCCCAGGCCGGCAGGCGCAACATCAAGCTGGGCTTCGACAACTTCTCGATCCGAGCCTTTGGCTGGAAGGCTCCACAGCTGCTCGCCTATGCTGCGAGTCAGAAGGTCGATACCGTTCTCTTCTCAGATCTCGGCGTCTATGAGCAGCTGACCGACGGCTACCTGCGCGAGATCAAGGCGAAGGCCGACGATCTTGGGATCGAGATCCAGGTAGGGACCGGAAGCATCTGTCCGACCTCGAACGCCTACAATCAGAAGCTGCTCGGGCCGGCGGACGATCACCTCGCGCTGACGATCAAGGTGGCAAAGGCGCTCGGCTCACGGGTCGCGCGGTGCTTCCTCGGGCGGGCCGATGACCGAAAATCACCCGGCGGTATCGAGGCGCGAATGGTCGACACGGCCAAGGTCTGCCAGGCGGTCCGGAGCCGGGCCCTCGATTCCGGGGTGAAGATCGCCATCGAGAACCACGCCGGGGACATGCAGGCGTGGGAGCTGGTGACGTTGATCGAGATGGCTGGGAAGGACTATGTCGGCGCGACGCTCGATTCCGGCAACGCGACCTGGACGCTTGAGGATCCGCTGCAGAACCTTGAGATTCTCGGCCCCTACGCCGTCACCACCGGCCTCCGCGATTCGATGATCTGGGAGACACCCGATGGCGCCAGTGTTGCCTGGACGGCGATGGGCGAAGGGTTGACCGATTGGAGCGCCTACTTTGACCGCTTCGCCCGCCTCTGTCCCGGAGTACCTGTACAGCTTGAGATCATCTCCGGACTGGTCCGGCCCTACCCCTTCCTGAAGAACGATTTCTGGGAGCCATACCCGAAGGCACGGGCCGCGGAGTTTGCAAAGTTTGTCCGGCTCGCCCGGCGCGGCCGCGCGGTCGCCCCGCCGAACTTCCCGACCGGGTCGGAACGGGCCGCCGCCGAGCAGCAGTTCCAACGTGCAGAGCTGGAGAAGAGCCTCCGCTACTGCCGTGAGGTGCTTGGATTGGGGATCAAATCATAACGCCGCTTGGTCAGGATCGTCGTCACGTCTTGCTGATCAGTTCGCCAGAACGGATCGGCAGACTGTAAAAATTGATGCTTAAAGAGTTACGGATACAGAATTTCAAGGGATGGAAGGATACCGGCAAAATTCGATTGGCACCAATTACCCTCTTCTTCGGTGCTAACAGTTCCGGTAAGTCCAGCATTGGACAATTCCTGATGATGCTAAAGCAGACCGTCGAATCCCCGGACAGGCGGGCAGTCTTCTACCCGGGGGGAAGAAATTCGGCCGTTCAGCTTGGTACATACGAGGAGATGGTCTTCCTTCGCGATCGAACCAATAGTATCTCCTTTGAGTACAGATGGTCCTTACCAGAGACCATGATTCTGAAGGATCCGCTCTCAGATAATCAATTTTCTGGCAACAACCTCAATTTCAATGCCAAGGTTGAACCCGGCGAGTCGACAAGGCCTCAGCCCCGGGTGGCGGGATTCAGGTATCGCCTGCTCAATGACGATGAGCCATCATTCTCCATTGAGTTGAAGAGAAGATCCGCCCAATCAGACGAGGCTGAATACATCACCTCCGCGACCAACTATCGCCTTGTCAGAAAAGAGGGCCGCCTCTGGCCTGCGAGGAATGTCGTACGATTTTATGGTTTCCCGGACGAGGTGGTCGCATCCCATCAAAATGCCGATTTCGTGCAGGGTCTGAATCTGGCACAGGAGAAGCTGTTCAACTCGATCTTCTATCTTGGACCACTCCGGACCAAAGCGGAGAGGCTCTATATCTGGGCTGGTGTAACACCGGAAAGTGTCGGTTTTTCCGGCGAACATACAGTGGCGGCGATACTGGCCGCGAAAGACCGAAAAATAAGCCTCGGCCACAAGCGTCCCGCCAAACCGTTTGAGGAGATTATCGCCCACCAGCTCAGGGAGATGGGGTTGATTGAGGAGTTTAAAGTGGATCCCATCGCCGAGCTGCGCCAGGAGTACGAGGTCAAGGTCCAGATCAGCAAGGGGGCCAAAGAGGGGGTATCCCTGCCAGACGTCGGCTTCGGCATATCGCAGGTTCTGCCGGTGCTGGTTGAGTGTTTCTACGCCCCACCCGGATCGATCATAATCCTCGAGCAACCAGAGACTCACCTCCACCCGGGAGCCCAATCAGCGCTGGCGGATGTCCTGATCGACGTTATCAATTCCCGGGAGAATGGTGCAGACAGGGGAATCCAGCTGATTGTCGAGACCCACTCGGAGCATTTTTTGCGACGACTGCAACGTCGAATCGCGGAAGATCTGGTTCCACAAGAGAACGTCGCCGCATATTTCGCCAATATTACCAGAACTCCCGCCAGCCTTGAGCCATTAGAGATCGATATGTTTGGCAACATTCAGAACTGGCCGGACAAATTTTTTGGGGACGAGATGGACGATATCACCGGGCACGCCAGAGCGGCGGTGAACAAGCGAATTCGGAATACCACCCGACCCGGAGAAGCTGAATGAAGGATCAGCGGGAGTGGCTGCCAGACTTGTGCGTCGTGGATACCAATGTTCCGATAACGGCCAATCTGGCCCTGCGGTCTGGAAGCGGAACGGTGGTACCTGATGAATGCATACTGGCCTGCAT
>JBEGMZ010000099.1:0-8941 GCA_041182745.1 Acidobacteriota bacterium | reverse complement strand
ACCAAGTGTATATCATCTGATGTGATCAGATACTGTGTGCCGACCAGATCAGTTGAATAGATCAGTTGAATAGATCAGTTGAATGGATCCGTTGAATAGATCCAGGGATGAAGCGCGAGTCAGGCACAAGTTATATGAAATTTAATTAAAGGCAGGAGAAGCTATGATTTCAGGATGGACTGACAGAAAGTGGTTGAACCGAGTATGGTTGCCGCTGATAATGACGGTGATGCTGGCGACGGTGCCAGTGCAGGCTCAGTTTGAGACAGCGGCGGTTCTCGGGACGGTACGAGACCAGGCGGGGGCGGTACTGCCGGGAGCACGGGTAAGCCTGCGCAACACCGCGACCGGGATCATCGCCACTACGACGACCGATGCCAACGGTGACTATTCGTTCCCCTCGGTGAAGATCGGTGTCTACCGGGTGACGGCGGAGTTGCAGGGGTTCTCGGTCGGGGCAGTCGATAAGGTCACGGTGACGGTCGAGGCGCGTCAGCGGGTTGATGTGACGCTCCAGGTTGGCGCGACGACCGAGGTGGTGACGGTGACGGGCCAGGCTCCATTGCTTGAGACGGAGTCGAGCTCGAAGGGGCAGGTGATCGGTGAGAGACAGATGGTCAACCTGCCGATACTCGGACGGACCTATTCCTCTCTCGCCCTGCTCACCCCAGGAGTCCGCCAGTCGCAGTCGGGCAACCAGGGTGACATCTCGTTCCGGCGTGAAGCGGCGTATAACGTCAATGGGCTGCGGAGCGTCTATAACAACTTTCTGCTTGACGGAATCGACAACAACTTCTACGGAACAACCAATCAGGGGTTCTCTAATCAGGCGATCCAGCCCTCACCCGACTTTGTCGCCGAGTTCCGAATGTCGGTCAACACCTACAGCGCCGAGTATGGACGGACGACCGGCGCGGTCATGAATGTTTCGACGCGCAGCGGGACGAACGAGTTTCACGGGCGGCTCTGGAACTACCTGCAGAACACGACGCTCAATGCCACCGGCTTCTTCCGGCCGGTCGACGGACGCAAGCCGCAGGTCAATCGCAACCAGTTCGGGTTTGTCATTGGCGGACCGGTCATCCGGGATCGAACATTTTTCATGCTCGATTACGAGGGTTCGCGCTGGATTCAGAGCCCGTTTGGGCTGGCTTCACTGCCGACACTCGACCAGCGACGGGGTATTCTAACGACCGAAGTGCGCGTCCCGTACGACTTTGTCGACGATACCGGACGGACGGTCACGGCGGGAACCGTGATCGCCGCCGGACAGCCGGTTCCAATGACAAGGTTTGCGCGGACGGTGCTCGCAAATCTCCCCGCACCGAACCGGGCTGGAGGTGGTGCCTTCGGGGTAGCCAACAACTTTGGCGGCTTTGTTCGCAATCGTCTCTTTGAGGACAAGGGAGACCTGCGGCTTGATCACGCCTTCAGCAGCGGGCTGAACGGATTTGCACGCTACAGCCACCGACGACAGACGATTCAGCAGCCAGGGTTGGTGACTGGGTTCTCCGGCGGCAATGCGATCGGGAACCTGGCGACATACAACCAGCAGGCAGTTGGTGGTCTGACCTGGACGGTCAATCAGAACACGATTCTCGACTATCGATTTGCCGTGACGCGGCTGGGGATGGATCGACGCCCAGCCCTCGTGGGTGGCCCGAGCATGCGCGATCTCTTCGGGATCACCGGACTGCCGGAGGGAATTGGAGTTCGGGGCGGAATTACTCCGCAGGATATTGGTGGTCTCGGAACGCGCATCGGTCGCCAGTCGACCAATCCACAGTCACAATTCCCGACGACGATCAACTCGCGGCTCAATATGACTTTTCTTGCTGGTCGTCACACTCTCAAGACCGGCTATGAGTATGCAGCGCTCAACCAGAACGTTGACGACACCAATCCACTCTATGGTATTGACAACTATGGCGGAGGCTTTAGCCGGCCCAACACAACTGTTGCCACTAACTACCTTCACAACCTCGCCGACTTCTATTTTGGCGCACGCAACAACTACCAGTTGGCAACTCAGGCCGTGGCCAAAATGCGTCAGCGGTTTCATTACTGGTATCTCCAGGACGACTTCAAGGTCAACCAGCGGCTGACGCTCAATCTGGGAGTCCGCTACGAGCTGGTGACGCCGGTCTATGATGCCGACAATCGGCTTGCCAACTTCGATCCGACGACCAGGTCGGTGGTTCTGGCCACTGACGGCTCAGTCGCTGAGCGCGCATTGCGCAATCTCGACAAGAATAACTTCGTTCCACGAATCGGACTGGCCTATCGGGTGAACGACAGCACGGTCGTCCGCGCCGGTTATGCGCTGGGCTACAACTACTGGAACCGCATGGCCAGCGCCGAGCTGATGAATACCAACGCGCCCTTCGTGACCCGGGCTTCAGTCCAGAACACGGCGGCGACGATCGGCAATATCTGCACCGGCAACAACTTTGCGGGCTGCTTCCGCCGGACACAGGATGGTTATCCGACCAACCTGCTGACCAGCCCGGGCAGCGTCATCCTCTATATGCCCAAGGATCTGCCGTGGAGCTACGTCCAGAACTGGCATCTCACCATCCAGCGCCAGCTGACGCGCAATACGCTGATCGATGTCGCCTACGTTGGTAATCGTGGTGTCGACCTGCCAATTCTCGTCGACTTCAACCAGGCGCGGCCATTGACGGCGGCGGAACTGGCATTGCCGGCAGCGCAGCGGCCATCGCTGCTTGATCGACGCCCGATACAGAGTGTCACTATTCCTGGTAATGGGGCGGTGCGCGTCGGCAACATCACGGCGGTGCTGGCCGATGGTTTCTCGAACTACAATGGGTTGCAGGTCAAGATTGAACATCGGGCGAACACTCTGTTGCTGCTCAACTCATTCACCTATGCAAAGGCGATCGACAACTCATCGCAGGTGCTTGAGGTCAGCAATGGTGGGTCGCCCAATCCGCAGAACTTCCTCGATCCACGGAATGACAAGGGACCATCCAGCTTTGACCAGCGTTTCAACAATACCACCAGTGTGGTCTGGGAGATGCCGGTCGGGAAGGGCCGCACCCTTGGTGGGTCGATGCCGGCGGCCCTCGATGCTGTCGTCGGTGGCTGGGTGTTGAGCAGCACGATCTCACTGCAGAGTGGTCAGCCGCTCAACCTTCGTTATGCCGACTTCGACCAGCGCCTCTCCGACGGTCAGCCTGACTTCCTTGGCGGAGTTGCGCTGCGGCCGAATGTCGGAGCCGGAGCAGTTCGTGCGACCGAGACCCAACGAAACTCACTCGGTCTGAAAGAGTTTGAGTACTACTTCGATCGCACCAATATCACGATTCCGACGGCCGACAAGCCGTTCGGCAACCTCGGACGGAATGCGGTCTACGGATTCCCCTTCTACCAGGTCGATCTTGGGGTCCAGAAGAACTTTGCGCTCCGCTTCATCAATGAAGAGGCGCGACTCGAGTTCCGGGCTGAGTTATTCAATCTCTTCAACCGAACAAACTTTAGCGCACCCAATACCGATGCCCGCAGCGCGGCCTTTGGTCGCGTTTCGAGCACCTTCGATCCACGCATTGTCCAGTTTGCTCTGAAGCTCCATTTCTGAGCCGAGCCAAGTGGGTGAGTAACGAAGGCCGGAGTGGTAAGGATCGCTCTGGCCTTTTTTGTCAGCGCGTCAATTGCCATATCGACGCCGACAGAATCTTTTCAGACCCGGACGGACTGGTACAATAACCTGGCAGAGTGGCGGTATAGTATGTATAGGTATGGTATGTATAAATGACCTCTCCGTCGGCCGGTAACTGAGTGCAGAGGTTTGTGGTGAAGAAGGTAGTAGTGAGTAAGGTAGTTAAGACAGGTGGGTAGTAAGATGAATAAGAGCCGGATACAGCAGATTGTTACCATCACCGTCTCGATGGTTCTTGGTGGAGTTGTGGGCTGGGTCGGAATCAGCCTGGCGGCCAGGGTTGCCTTCATCAGCCGAATGCTTGATCAGATAGCGCAATTGCCAGCCCCGCTGGTTCTTCTGCTACTTCTTCCTACAATGCTGCTGGTAATTTTTGTTCACGAGTTGGGCCACCTTGCAGGTGGATTGTCACGCGGAATGCGATTTCTGCTACTGGTGGTTGGACCGTTCCAGTGGACAAGGAGCACGATGGGGGTCAGCTTTAACTGGAATCTGAAGCCAGCGTTGATGGGTGGTCTGGCGGCAGCAATTCCTGATCGGCAGAGGCCATTGCGTCCACAACTGCTCAGATTGGTGGTTGGTGGTCCCCTGGCGAGTCTACTCTTGGGAGCAGGGTCGATCACCCTGGCCGGTCAACCTGCTGGTCTGCTGACGCCAGTACTTCTAATGGCTGGTCTACTGTCGCTGGTCATCTTTCTCGCTACCGCGATCCCGTTTCGAGCAGGGGGGATGCAGAGTGATGGATGGCAGTTGATCGAGCTTCTCCGAGGCGGTAAAAGCGTGATCGAGCGGCAGCTGATTCTTGAGCTCGTGGGATCAAGCCTCGCGGGGCAACGTCCACGTGACTGGGATCAGGAGACAATCGGCCAGCTTGAGCAACTTGATAGCCGTGATCCACTGCGGAGAATCGCGGCGTCTCTCCAGGTAGTCTATCACTACTGGGATCGGGGAGAGTATGAACGGGTCGAACCGCTAATGGATTGGCTTGACAAGCACCTTGAGTATTATCCGGATGGCTTCCGTCAGGCAGTCCATTTGGAACTGGCTCTGCTTGCCCTCGATTCCAATGCAGGTTCCACCGGCCACTCACACGTTGCAGCCGAGCGTCATATGACCGCGGCGGCGGGTGGAATAGTTGATCGTGCCCGACGCCAACTGCTGGCAGCCGCTTTTGCTCTCCGTGAAGGACGATTTGATGAGGCTCAACTGGCGATCATTGAAGCCCGTCGCGTACTTCCCCGCGGCATGGATCCGGGAATCAACCTCTTCACGGCTGATCAGCTCGATCGGCTCGAAGGAGATATCGAGAGATCAGTCAAGCGGTAGCTCTGCGTTGACCAGCGTTGAACAGGGCCGCAGCATTCTAAGTCTGACTCACCGGCCTGCAAGTACGGCCGTGAAGTTCCACCTACTCATAGCTGAGGGCATCGACGGCATCGATCCGCGCCGCGCGCCAGGCTGGGTAGAGTGCACCAATCAACCCGCTCAGAATCCCACCCAGCGCCGCATAGACAGCATAGTCGGGCTCCCATGACAGAGTCAGTCCAAAACCTGAGACGAGAGCTATCCTGAGTAGAAAGGCGGAGAGCAGTCCCGTCGCAATGCCGAGGCTGCATATCAGCAGCGACTCCTTCAGGAAGATGGTGATGATATAGCCCTTCGATGCACCGAGTGCCTTGAGGATGCCGATCTGTCGTGTTCGTTCAGTGACAGTGGTGAACATGGTCAGCGAGATCACGAGCAGACTGATCACGATCGACAGGCCGGTCACAAGATTGAGGAAGAGGTTGAGGCTGCCATAACCGCTGGCGAAGAGCGAGGGAAGATCACGGGTGAAGATGACGCGATGATCCGGGCTGTGGCCAAGAATGCGTGCTGCCACCTCATCCTGTCGTGAAGGCTCGACGACTTTGATCAGGATCATTGAACAGAGATCAGGGCGGCCCAGCTCTTCCTGCAGTGTCGAGAGGGGGATCATAATCCGTGATCCAGTCTCCGGCGCATAGATACCACTAATCCGGAACTGGCGGTCAAAGATGGTTATCTGGTCCCCGGCGCTGAGGTTGTGGTCTCGTGCAAAGCGGATATCGACGATGGCATGATCGCCGCTTGCGGGCAGCGGCTCTCCGCTGGTGATGCGGATACTGGTCGCAGCAGCGAAGTCGTCAAAGTCGACGCCATCAAGCTGGCGGAGGCCAAGCCCGCTCTCACCCTTCATCTCGAGATACTGGCCAACCGCCGTTGCCGCACGCACCCCTTCGATGCGCCGCAGTGACTCGATCGTTGACACCGGCAGGGTCATCGGAAGGGAACTGAGTGAGATGCCAACCTGATCCCGCCGTCCAACCATCAACTCTACCCCGGTGTTGGTATCACGCTCTCCACGATTACGGAGCATGCCGCGCACAAGGCCCACCGTCAGCACTACCAGTACCACTCCGACTGCAATTCCGGCGACACTGGCCATCGTTCGACCCGGGTGATGAAGAATATTGGCCGTCAACATTGAGTTCATGACATCTCCCCTCTCGATTGCGGCAGCGTTCCTGACCTCACCTGACCTGGGACCGTATGCTTTAGAGCGAACGATTCACGAATCTCACGGTATCGTTGCAGGTGAAGCCGGGCGATCTTACCCCACTGATAGCTTTCAGCGGTCAGCCGTGCCTGCCGAATCCGTTCCAACCGCTCAGCTGGATGGTCAAAGATCGCAAGAACGGCCCGCGCGTAAGTTTCACTGTCCGGTGCGCTGAGCCAGGCGTTATTCCCGTTGGCGTAAGTTAGTACGCCACCCTGATCGGGGGCGACCAGTGGCAGCCCGGCGGCCATTGCCTCAAGGGGGGCGATCCCAAAAGGCTCGCGCGGATTGGGATGGATGAAGGCATCGCAATTGACGTAGAGCTGTGCCAGATCACTTTTGTCGACTCCCTGCCTGATCTGCCCAAGCAGGTGGATCAGGCCGGGTGCCCGCTGGCGTGCCTCCCGTCGCAGCCACTCTTCCAGTGGACCGCTTCCCGCGATCAGCAGACGATAGTCGGTATCAGCTGACCGTCGCAGCTTCTCCATCAGATCGACCAGCAATCCAACATTCTTCTCTGGCGAGAGGCGGCCAACATAGAGCAGGAGTCGGGTTGAGACTCCGCCCCCAATGCGGCTGACCAGTTCATTACGCCACTCGACCGATGGCTGGATTTGGTGGTATCGTTCGATATCGGCTCCCATTGGAATCACCTCGACTGGACGCTGATGGTGGTCAACCATCGCCTGCTCCAACTCCGCGGCGGTATAACGTGAATTGGCAAGGTGATGGTCGAAGAGCGGGATATAGAGGTGACCGAGGTAACGCTGTGACATCCTTCTGCCGACCGCGCGCGGCGTCAGGAAGACCCGGACGTTGTCGTCCATCCGTTCGTGGCTTGTCCCGATCAGCACCGGCCGACCTGTGCCAGGGATCATCCCCTTTCTGATCATCCCCGCCAGCCAGCAGAGTGTGTACTTTTCACCAATCTCGATCAGATCAGGTTGTTCTGCACACAGCAGCTTTCGCAGTCGTCTCCCACTCGCCCCGAATGGGTTGAGGTAGCTACCAGGCCAGATCACCCGGTAACGACGATCGAAGAACGGTGCCGCCGGCGCGGCGAGGTAGTGGATCGTCACATAATCGTTGATCTGTTCGGTCTGATCCTGCTCGCCTGAGGCTACCAGAACCAGCCGATGCCCGGTCTCTCCGGCGACCGTGAAGAGCGATCGATAGAAAGTGCTGATCCCACCCGATGTCTGGTGAAACTGATTGGTCAGATGAAGACTCTTCAATGCCGTGCCCCCGGTATCCTGAGCACGAACAGTAGAAAATCGAGAACCAGCCGCGGCATTCGCCACAGGTCACGCCATAATGACTCCCGCTCTGACCCAACTATCAGGACACCTCGGCTCATAACGTAGAGATTGAAGTTGGCCGAGAAGAGCGAGAATATTATCGACACCGCCACCCCGCTCGCGATCCGCTCTGTTCCTCCCAGCCAGTGGAGAAGAAATTCGAGAGAATGGTTGATCGCTGGAACCACCACCGTCACTGTCAGGACCGCTTTCCAGTAAGGTCGTGCCCGGCGGAAGGATTCGATGATCGCACCATAGAAACCGGCCGTGACGATATAGAACGCCGACTCGATTGCGAAGGCTCCTACTGCCGCCTCAATCCCCTCTCGTAGATTGGTAACAAAGAAGATCGAGCCCCGAATTAATGCACTGAGTAACGCCGATTTCCAGTTCCACCGGCCAATGATCGCCAATGGATTGCCAACCAGTTCACTCAGGATGTCTCCCACCCCCGGGGTATCAGTGGTTGCGTCACTCGACTTTTCATTCACCATTGAGGATCTCTCTCTGCGCGGCGGCAGCCTGATAGACCAGATAGAGATCTTCAAAGATCTTCTCCCAGCTCAGACCGAGCGCGTGATGGCGGGCTTCTGCCGCCATCAGTCTCCGTTGCACCGGGTTGCGATATAGATTGGAGGCCAGACCTGCAAAGTCGTCTTCACGCTCGGCAATGTAGCCGGTACGGCCTTGCTGAATCAGATACTTCGGCCCCCCGCCTGAGCTTACAATCACTGGTACTCCAGACGCCTGTGCTTCCAGAACGACGTTGCCATAGGTATCGGTCAGCGAGGGAAAGATGAAGAGGTCGAGGTCAGCGTAGGCTCTCGCCAGAGCCTCACCACGCAGAACTCCGGTGAATACTGCCGTCCTCATCGATCGACGAAGCCACTCCATCTCACTTCCTGCCCCGATGATCGTAAAGCGGATGCCATGACATCCAAGCCGGAGCAGCTCGCTCTCGAGCCGTGCCAGCAAGCGGACATTCTTCTCAGGTGAAAGTCTCCCCACGTAGCCAATATTCAGAATCTCTTCCTGTCGCTGCCGTTTCTCCGGTGTGAAGAGAGTGGTGTCGACGCCACGTTCCATCAGAGAGACCGGACGACGACACCTCTGCCGCAGCATCTCGCAGAGTTCAGGGTTCGGAGCAAGAAGCTGTCGACCGCTTCGATAGAAGAGGCAGGTCAGATCAAGGCTTGTTCGCTCGATCAGGCTCTCGAATACGTTGGGTGATGTGATCCCGAGCCCGGCAAGGAACTTCGCTGCCCGCGTCCGGGCATACTCGTGAACGTTGGTGTGCCACGAGATAATCAATGGAATCCGCTCTTTCCACGCCACTAGCGCACCCAGAAGTCCGATATCACTCGGACCGGTCAGATGGATCAGATC
>JBEGMZ010000098.1:0-4139 GCA_041182745.1 Acidobacteriota bacterium | reverse complement strand
GCTGACCCTGCTCGAAGAACTTCTTCATGCTGTCGAAATCGGCCTTCTGTTTCTCGATCTCCTGGCGCTTCTTCTCGTACTCTTCCTGCTGTTTTTTGATCTCGGCGGCTGTCAGCTGTTTCTGCTGGGCAGCCGGCCCGGCTGGACCGGCTTTCTGGATCGCCTTGACCTCGTCGAAGGTCAGTTTCCGGCCGTCACCGTTCTGGAGCTCGACCTTCATCAGCTCGCCGGTCGGGCGGATCGACGTCATGAAGTATGGCGCGCACCCCTCGGCGGAGATGATCAGAGTGTAGGTTCCGACGTAGGGAACTCCGGCGTGCAGGAAATGCCCCTTTTTGTCGGTTTTGACATTATAGTTACCCTTGATATCGGTCCGGACAATCTGAACCTCGGCCCCGACGACCGGTTCAGCGGAACCGACCTTGGTTACATCACCCTCAAGGCGGCCAACCTGGGCCGTGGCAGTGATCACTGCCATTGAGACCACCAGACCGCCCAGCATTGCCGACCAGGCTTTATTGATTCTCATTTATCTCCTCCGCTTGACGCGTTGACTGATTGGACTTGACTCCTGCCCACCCCGTTCCTGACCGCACCCGGATGTTCAGGGCAACGAAAGATTCGCCGTCGAACTGCTATCTCCCCGCAATATGGCCATATTAAACACCGTTAAACGCCAATAGAAGCCGCTCAACGCCGTTGGGTACAGCCCGATGAACAGGCTGCCACTAAAAATATTGCCTCTAAAAATACCCTTACATGCATAATTTCGAAAACATTATTTCGAAGAGACCCTCGAAAAACATAGCTCTGAGAGCCCCAACGAAAGCCCCAACTTGACCATACCTCTCCGCATTTTATGCCCCAACCGGTCATATTTCAATATCAGAGAACCATATTGTCGGCATAGGGGATCGGATCCGAGATTCCAGCCTCACGAAAGCCGCGGAGCCGCAGCGCACAGCTGTCACAATGGCCGCAGGCGACCTCCTCCTGACGATAGCAGGACCAGGTGAGATGAAGCGGGGCGCTCAGTTCGGTTCCTCGCTTGACGATCTCACTTTTGCGGAGATGGATGATCGGGGTCACGATCACGATTTGGGTCTCGGGTCGTGTTCCGGTTGCAATGAGCCGGTTGAAGGCATCATAAAATTCGGGACGGCAGTCAGGATAGCCGGAGCTGTCTTCGGCAACTGCGCCAATGTAGATACGACCGGCTCCAATCACCTCGGCCCAGCTGGTGGCGATTGCCAGCAGGTGGGCGTTGCGAAAAGGGACATATGAGGTCGGGATCTCTGAGGATTCGAGATTGGGTGCGCTGATCTCGATCGAAGGATCGGTCAGGGAGGACCCTCCGATCTGACGCAGGTAGTCGATACTCGTCACCAGGCGATGACGGACCTGGTAATGGTCGGCGATCGCATGAAAGGCCTCCAGCTCACGGCCGGCCGTTCGCTGGCCATAGCCAACGTGGAGCAGGGCCGGCTCCGATTCGCCGGCGGCGATTGCAGTTGTGACGCAGCTGTCCATCCCGCCGCTCGCAAGAACAATTGAGGTCAAGTCTTTCTCCTTGCCGATCACTCAGACTCCCTGAACATCCGGCCCCCAGATATATTTATGAAGTTGCAGCTGCATCCGCGCCCGGAGTCCGGAGTCGATGATCCAGGAGGCCAGATCGCGCAACTCGACACGCCCCCACACCGGGGAGAATAGGACTTCCGGCGAGCGCTGATCGAGCTGATAGCGATCGATCACCTGGAGCGCATAGTCAAAGTCAGAACGGTCGTGACCACAAACTTGATCTCGTCCCGCGGGGTGAGGTGGGCGAGGTTCTCCCAGCGGTTGCGGGTCTCCTCGCCACTGCCGGGGCATTTGATGTCGAGGATCCGGACCGCCCGGTGGTCGAGGACACTGATGTCGAGGCTCCCACTCGTCTCGATCAGCACCTCGTACCCCTCTTCGCAGAGTTGGTGAACGAGCTCGACGCACTCTCTCTTCTGAACCAGTGGCTCTCCGCCCGTGATTTCGACCAGACGACAGGGAAATTGGCGAACTCTTTCAACGACCTCGGCCACGCTCATATCGGTGCCGCCGGAAAAGGTATACTCGCTGTCACACCAGGCGCATCGCAGGTTGCACCAGGTCAGCCGGACGAAGACGCACGGGCGTCCGGCGTAGGACGATTCTCCCTGAATCGAGTGGAAGATCTCAGTAATTCGCATCTCTCTTGGCGCACCTGGGTTCTGCGGTCACATCGACCGACGGCCAGTCCGGATCGGCTCTCCACGGAGCCGAAGAAGTTGACAAGTTTGACATTGGAGAGTCTGACAGACAAGTCGGCATCGCCCAACAAGCCACCGGCATGTTATGCTGCGCTGGGCGCGAGTGAGTCAACCGAGTGAGCCAACGACGCCGCAATCTTCCGGTGGCCCTCGTTTGAGACGTCCGGAGTGCCGACACAGTAGCAGACACCATAGCAGACAAAAGCAGAAAAGAGATGGAAGAGATTTTTGGGAAGCAGGGGCTGCTGGCCCGTAATCATCCCGAGTATGAGTTCCGCCAGGGACAGCTGGCAATGGCGAGGGCGGTCGCTTCGGCGCTCGATAAGCGACGTCATCTTCTGGTGGAGGCTGGTACGGGAACCGGCAAGACACTCGCCTATCTGATTCCGGCCATTGCGACCGGGCGGCGGGTGGTTGTCTCGACTGGCACCAAGAACCTGCAGGAACAGCTCTTTTACAAAGATGTCCCTTTTCTTCAGAAGGTTCTGCCACATCCATTTCGTGCCACCTACCTGAAGGGACGATCCAACTACGTCTGCCTGGCACGCCTCGGGAAGGCCGAGGACTCACCACTGCTGGAGGGGCTTGGGGAGGTTGACCATTTTGAGACGATCAACCGCTGGGCCGCAAAGACGGAGACGGGAGATCGGGCGGAGCTGACCGAATTGCCGGCCAACCTTCCTTTCTGGCGGCACATTGACGCCCGATCCGATGTCTGTGTCGGCTCAAAGTGCGAGAAGTTTGAGGCCTGTTTCATTACCCGGGCCCGTCAGCGTGCCCTCGAATCAGAGATAATAATCGTGAACCACCACCTCTTCTTCGCTGATCTCGCTCTGCGTGGTCGGGAATGGGGGCAGGTTCTGCCTGACTACGATGCCGTGATCTTCGACGAGGCCCACCAGATTGAAGACATTGCGATGCAGTATTTTGGCGCCACGGTGACGACCTGGCAGGTGACCGATCTGATTACGGATATTAATCGGCTGGCGATCGTGGATCGCGAATCGTCGACCGAAATTCTGCGCGCCGCAACCAGAGTAATGGGACTCGCCGATCAGTTCTGGCTGAACTTTCAGGGGGGGGATGGTAAGCCGGTTCTGCAACGCTCAATGTTCTTTCGTGGAAGGCCGGGCGACAAGCAGGAGATGACGCCGGGCGGTGAGCGCTACCTCGCGTTCCGGAATGCGATTGACCGGCTGGTTGCCGGGCTCCGAATGGTGGGTGATCCGCCTCCGGAGATGGAGGCACTGATGAGGAGGACCGAACTGCTCAAGTTCGATCTCGATTTCATCGTCCGGGTTGACGGGGCGGAGGATACCTTCGTGCGGTGGTGCGAGCGACGCGGGCGGGGAATTGTCCTGCAGGCAATACCGATCGATGCTTCGGGGATTCTTGGTGAGCGGCTCTTCCAGGAGACCCGAACGGTCGTTATGACCTCGGCCACCCTCACGGCCAATGGATCGTTCGAGTTTATACGCTCGCGGCTTGGGATCGGGTCGGCCACCGAGATGGTCGCTGAGTCGAACTACGATTACGAAAATCAGGTGCTGCTCTATCTCCCGCCACGGATGCCCGACCCGCGGGAGAGCGCTTTTCCCCCGGCCGCAGCCTCCGAGATCATCGAGATTCTCCGTGCCAGCCGTGGCCGGGCCTTTGTGCTCTGTACCAGCAATGCCCAGATGGTCACCCTCCGTAACCTTGTTGAACCGGAGATCGACTTTCCGGTCTTTATGCAGGGTGACGGTTCCAACGCCGGGATTCTGGCGAGCTTTCGTAAGACGCCCCACTCGGTGCTCTTCGCAACGGCTGGATTCTGGCAGGGGGTCGATGTGCGTGGTGAGGCACTCTCCTGCGTTA
>JBEGMZ010000097.1:0-9691 GCA_041182745.1 Acidobacteriota bacterium | reverse complement strand
GAGTTTTCTCTCACCCTCATCCGCGAGGGAGTCGAACGGACTCTCAGTCTTAAATTCTGAGATGAGAGATGATTCTCGCCAGGCTCCCTTTGCGTAACCCGGACTCGTGGAAATATAATGCCATCGCCGTCGCTGCTGGCAGCATTGATTGTAAATAGTGTGCCATCAGAACGTCTTAAGATAAATGCTCGGGTTAGATAAACACTCGGGAAAGGTGCGTCGGCTGGCAAGATTACACGCGAGAGCAATAGCATTCGGGCATCAATTATGTCCCTGGAGCGAAAGTTCAAGTGACAGCGAGCATAATGAGGTATCGTCGAGCCGATGGTTTGTGATCCTTGCGGCCTGGGTGCGATTCGTGGAGACCTGTGACATCAGCGAACCTTGACCCTCTGCCATTCGCATTCGGTGTGAAGCTGATTCGTCAACCCTTTAATGGACTCTTTAATGGTTAGAGGATTATTGGAAAATTACCGATGAGGTTTGAAATGAGATTAGTTGATAGAAGTTCAGAACGGAGGATGCTCCGGGATTTCGCGCTCCTGATAGGGGCGGTTGTGTTCACCGTCCTGCTGGTCCCGGTCGTGGTACCTGGTCAGGACAAGGGGCAGGCGAAGGATCAGCCTCCGCCATTGTCCGATGGTGAGCGAAAGGCGGTCGAAAAGATCAACACGGCCAAGGATCCTGAAGCGAAGATGAAGGCGGCAGCTGAGTTTGTGAAGAAGAACCCCAAGAGTTCGGTCCGTACCAAGGTTGCGACATATGTCTCCGATCAGGTCTCGATCGGTCAGAACCCGCAGCAGGTGGTCACTCTCTGCCAGAGCTTTATCGCAGCATTCAACACGACGGAGGAGGGTGATCTCGTTCGGCCGGGTCTGGTTGACGCGCTCTTCAAACTCGAGAAATGGGACGATGCGCTCAATGAGGGGGCGCAGTACCTCCAGAGAAATCCGGAGGATGTGACCGTTCTGATCTCGATCGCCTGGGCTGGGGCCAACCAGATACAGAAGCAGGCCTCGAGCCCCAAGCTCACTCAGTCGGCGACTGAAGCCTCGGCCAAGGCGGTTGAGTTGATGGAACAGGACAAGCGTCCGGCACGGTTTGATGAGAAGAGCTGGGGTGAGTATCGGAACTCCTGGCTTCCGCGCCTCTATCTCGCGCGTGGACTGATGCTGGTTGCGGCCGGTAATAAGGGCGAGGCTAAGGACAACCTTGAGAAGTCGGCTGGCCTTGAGCCATACGATCCCTCGACGCTGATGATGCTCGTCAATCTCACCAATGATGAGTACCAGGAACTGGCAAAGCGTTATCAGGTCGAGAAGAAGAGCGACCTTCTTGACAAGGCAGTCGAGAAGATGGACGAGACGATCGACTGGATGGCAAGAGCCGTCGGGGCGACTGAAGGTAATGCCCAGATGCAGCAGGTCAATCAACAGCTGCGTGAGAATCTTACCGCCTACTACTCATTTCGTAACGAGGGTAAGACTGACGGGTTGAACGCACTGATTGAGAAGTACAAGAAGAAGTAACGAGTCATTGCTGGTCGGTCGTTGAAGCAGGGCGACGGGGGAAGGTTCTGGCTCCCGCCGCCCTTTACCTATTAATAACTTCACTGATCACCCCTGGGGGTGAGAAGGGGAAAGAACTGCCCCGCCATCTTTGCGCCCCGCGGAACTACTGGAACGCCGTTCAGGAGTGGCTCATCTGAGTCTGACCGTACTCCGTCGAGGAAGACGTTGATCACGGTCGCCCGGCGTGGATTGCCGGTCAGGTTGGCTTCCGAGCCGTGAATGGTCCGGGCGTGATGGAAAGAGCATTCACCACGGCGAAGCTCGACGTGCACCGGCTGGAAGAGGCTCCTCTGTTCTGCCGTCAGCACGTCGAGGATTGAGTTCATGTCTCCAGTCAGGCCGGTAACCGGTAAGTCCGGCCAGCGATGACTGCCTGGAATGTACTGAAGACAGCCATTGTCACGAGTCGAGTCGTCAAGTCCGATCCAGCACGTCAGGTGGGCCAGCGGTTTCGTTCGGGTCCAGTAGGAGTAGTCCTGATGCCAGGCGACCACTCCGCCGTGAAGAGCCGGTTTGCAGAAGAGCTGGTCGTGCCAGAACCGGATCGGCCCGCCGAGAAGCTGGGTGGCGGGAATGATGAAGGCCGGGTTCCAGAGCAGATCGTGAAAGCCGGGTTGGATGCGCCACGCACCAAGGGCGTGGAAGAGAACGGTCGAGCGATCCCGTGACTCGTTGCGATGGAATTCATAGTAGAGGTCATTGCCTGGCGAAGCCGGATCCATCAGGCTCTCAAGCTCGGCACATAAGAGATCGACCTGCGAGTCGCTGAGCAGCTTGATACCCGCGACGAACCCGTTCTCTTCAAAGAATTGGATCTGATCCTGAGTCAGGGACCAATCGCCGGTTGATGGTGTATAAGGATCGGACGAGAGCAGTTGGCCAACCGGCTGATGATATCGGGACAGATCTTCCATGGTTTCTCCTTCTTCACTGCCCAGCCTGTCTGGAGCAGGGGGCGCGGTCTTCATCCGCTGGTTCGACCGAGATGAAGACGATCCGAAAACGATCGAGTGGTTCTGATGATCCGACTAATACCTGGTCGGAGGGGTTGACTGCGCGAACCCAGGCATGCCCGCTCCGATCCGGGTTCGTGTTTGAGATGCCATAGCAGACTCTCGCTGGAATCCCATAACCATTCAGCAGCCGATAGGTGATCAATGACTGCTGGACGCATCGTCCCCACCGCCGGGGTAGAGCCGTTACCAGAACCGCCGCGCTTGCGATCAGCTGTGGCTCCGAGATCGTCCAACCAGGCTGGCGGGGTAGATAGACCGCCTCGGCCGCCCGAATGGCCGCCCCGAGATGAGGATCGACCTCAGGTCCCGGCAGTGCCCCTCGAACCACCTGCGCCGCACGGAGAGTCCGGAGCAGCAGCCGCCAATTCTCCGGCCTTAGCCCCTTTCTGATCAGACTGTAGAGCAGGGATTGCATGATCAATCGACATTTTGCCCAGCAAGCACCGCCATTTCAAGCGTTCTTGTGACGTCTGACTTTCGGGAGTATACTTCACTCCTGTTTTGAGTCTGACATCGGGGCGCTCAATAACTGATTGTGTCCAACTGATCGTGTTCAAGTGATCGTGTTCAGGTGATGGCTTTCAAGCGATGGCTTTCAAGTGATTGCTTGCAGGTGGTTCGAGGGGCACGGTTATTTTCAAAAGGTTACTTTCAAAATGGCGGTATTGATGAAGATGGCACTCAGCGCTGGTCAGATCAGGTCTCTGGTGACCAGGTTTCAGATGACAGGACTGCTTCGAAGTTTGGTGCTCGCGAGAACTGGGCTGGTGAAGACACTGCTGCCGGTCTTGCTTGTCACGGGGGGGCTGATGGTCGAATGTCGTGCCCAGAAGGGCGCCTCCGACTATGACGTTCGTCACTATCGGATCGAGGCACAGTTGATTCCATCATCGCAGCTGCTGAAGGGGGTAGCCGAGGTCTCCTTCACTCCATCGGCCGAGACACGGTCAGTGGTCTTCGAGATGAACGGCTCACTGACCATAAAGAGAATTAGTCGTCCTGATCTTGCGCCACCGCCAGCCGCTCCAACCGCATTGGACGCGGTGGTTGTCCAGCCCCGGCGAGCAATCAAACCGGGACCGATCAGAGAGGGTCGTCAGTCAAAGACCGTGCCTCCACCCGTTCAGTCAGCTGCCCCTGCTCCGACTGTCGAGCCGCCGGGACTCCAGTTCATCCAGGATAACCGTGAGAACATGAATGTCCGGATCGACCTCGGGTCCGTGGTGCCAGCCGGATCTGAGGTGACGCTGGTCTTTGAGTATGAAGGAGCGCTCGAGTCGCCCCAGGGTGGCCCGATCTCCAGTGCCCGCCTGGCCTCCGTCAGCGAGCAGGGAACCTATCTCTTCTACGCCTCTCGTTGGTTCCCATTCCACGACTACGCGGCCGATCGTGCGACCTGTGACATCAAGGTAAAGGTACCGAAGGGCGATCTCGTCACGGGATACAGCGACAAGCCGATCACGATCGAAAATGTCGCCGATCCAAAAACAAAAGAAGAGTTCTCGATCTATCATCTGACCAGCTCGACCCCGATCCTTCCCGGAAGTATCGCTGCTGGAAAGTACCTTGTCCGCTCTGCCACCCAGGGTGGTTTCGTGGTCGACTTCTATGTAAAGGCGGGTGATGAAAAACTGGCTGATCTGGCGGCAGAGGTAATCGGGCGTCACCTTGAATTCTACTCTGAAAAGTTTGGGGAGTACGCCTTTGGGCGAAAACTGATCGTTGTCGAGACGGATGACGAGACACTTGAGACCTACTCCGGGGCCGGCATTATCTTCCTCTCCCCACGGGTTCTGACGGCGGGGCTCAACGAGAAGCTCTCCCGAGAGGTTGCCTATCAGTGGTGGGGGCAGACGGTGGGCCTCCGGTCGTTCGATGACACGTTTCTCTCGCAGGGAATGGCAGAGTTCAGCACGCTGCTCTACATCGCCGACCGTGAGAATGAGAATCTCTACCGGCTGGCCCTCCAGGCGGAGCTCGAGAAGGCGCTCGCCTTCGAACAGAGTGCTTCGATCCGTTCCGCTCCGTCACAGCTTGACGACCAGTCAGCGGCTTTCAGGTCGGTCGTCTTCTACAAGGGCGCCCTTGTTCTCAGCATGCTCCGTCAGCTCATGGGGGCGGAAAGTTTCGACCGGATGCTTCGCGATTACTATCAGACTTTCGCGGGTCGAAACATCACGCTTGATGAGTTTGAGGCCTTTGCGTCGAAGGTCGCCGGGAGGGATCTGCGCTTCTTCTTTGGGCAGTGGGTCGATTCGACCGGAGTACCGGAGTTTCGCTCTGACTACCGGGTTCTCCGCAACCGTGATGGATTCCGGGTTCCTGGTACCATCAGACAGGATCTGGATACCTTCGAGATGCCGGTTGACATCCTTCTGCGCACCGAGGCTGGCAATGAGCGTCAGACCCTGCTAATGAAGGGAACTTCGGTCGACTTTGACATTACAACCCGGAGTAAGCCGATCGAGGTCGTGATCGACCCCGATGCCAAACTCCTTCGCAGTTCGGACGAGCTTCGCCAAGGGGTGATCGTGCGACGCGGAATTGAACATTTTCGCGAGCAGGAGTACGTCGAGGCAGAGCAGCAGTTCCAGGCGGCGATCAAACTCAATCGCGGTAACTCCTGGGCCTGGTACAATCTTGGACTCCTTTACGTTACCCAGCGCAACTGGAACAAGGCGCTCGATGCCTTCGACCAGGGGCTCAATGGGTCTCTTCGTCCAGACTGGATCGAGGTCTGGTCCTACATCTACCGTGGAAACTGCTGGGACATGATCGGTCAACGGGAGCGGGCCGTTGCGGAATACAACAAGGCGATCAGCAATGGCAACGACTACGATAAGGCACAAAGTGTCGCGCAAACTTACCTTGCAACGCCGTATGGACGCAAGAAGACCCCGGACGATGGCAATGCCACGGACAAATAGTTCAACCAGGATCTGACTAAATGATCATCTCATCACTGCCGGTCAATGGCGGGTTTCTCCGGTTGCTGATACCGGTGTTGCTCTGCGCCTACGCTGAGGCGACCTGCCTGACTCAGCCGAGGGTCGATGCCCAGGATTCAGGGACCACCTATCGCTACTTCTTCGAGAATGAACGCTTCACCACCCCATATCAGGAGGTGGTGGTCGATGGTGAGGGACGGGGCCACTATCGTTTCAAGAAGAAGGACATGGACGAGATGACCATCAGTTTTCAGGTCTCTCCACGGGTGTTGACCGAGATCAGATCAAATCTGGATCGGCTCTCTTTTCTTGGTTCATCTGAAGATTACCAGCACCGTAAGGACTTTTCTCATCTTGGTACCATGACCCTGACAGTACAGGCTGGCGATCGACGGCGTGAAATCAGGTTCAACTATACTGACAACGAGTTGGTGAACGATCTGGTGCGGATATTTCGCGGGTTGACAGTGCAGGAGAACCGGATCTTTGAGATCGACCTGGTTCGGTCGACGGATCCGATCTCGATGCCAGCACAGTTGCGCTTACTGGAGGGAGAGCTAAAATCCCGTAACATCGCCGAC
The DNA here is from genome assembly GCA_041182745.1 of Acidobacteriota bacterium. Taxonomy (GTDB): domain Bacteria; phylum Acidobacteriota; class Blastocatellia; order RBC074; family RBC074; genus CAIOZW01. Next base: position 3,575 of record JBEGMZ010000097.1, on the reverse strand, counting down.
GCACGGAGATTCAGCCAGATCCTGAAAGAGTTGACCCGGGATGAGAGCGTTCCGCTGATTGCACGAAACCACGCCGATCGACTGCTGCGGTTGATCGAACAGCAGTCGAAGTAAGGTTAGCGGGCAAGACCAAGTCGCTTCAAGGCGTGTGCAGTTGGGTATCCGGTGGCGTTGATCTTCTCCCGGAGCTGAAATTGACGCATCGATTCAATGGTCGACTCATCGTAGACACCACTGGGCTCACCTTCGTAAATCCCGCGCTCACGAAGTGCGTTCTGTATCTCAATCACCCTGCCACTGTCGATTCTGGTACTCACTCGGCGCCTTGAAGAGGTGGGGAGCTCAGAAGCGGCAGTCTCCCCCGAGGCAGGAGCCATCCTCGCCCGCACCGCCGGACGAGGGAGGTCGGTCAGACTACGGCCAGCCGATTGCCGGGCCACCGTGTTATGTTCAATCACTTCTATCTGGTCGGGGGCAATTGGATAGGTACCCGGGATTGGGGCACCAGCCCGTCTTGCGCGCGAGGGGACACGTCGCTTGGAGATGGTTCGCCGTTGAAGTGTCCGACGACTGGCGCGCCTGGCGCGGGAGGATCGCGCACGGGAGGATCGGGCTCTTTTTCGGGAGCGGATGCTCGCGGCCTCGGCCGTCGATTGAGTATCGTCAAAAAGGCAGACCCCTGTTATGAGGAGCAACGAGACCAGAAACAGGGCAGCAACCCTTGTCAAAGCTGTGCGATTCATCTGCGCTTGACCTCCTTCACTTCATCATCACTAAATCTTGACTAAATCTTGATAGACACAACCAATAGACCATACATAACGAGTCACATCGCGAGTCGACTAGCAACAGCCACCTGGTATAAACAGCCATTCGGTAATCCCGATTGAGGGCCATTAAGATTGAGCACTGCTGAGTGTAACTCAGGCATTATCCGGCAAGTAGTCATCTATGTCCAGTCGGCGTAAGCATCAACCTGATCAGGGTTTTGAGAGGGAGACGAAGATACGTGGAACTGGCTCGAGGCTCTGACGATGAACCTGAAAGACGATCGGTTGCCCGCTCCCGATCCGTGCCAGTTCTCGCTTCAGTCCATTGTTGTCACGAACCGGCTGTCGGTTGACCTCCTCGATTACATCCCCAGGCTGCAGTTCGGCATCCTCGGCGACACTGCCCGGCTCGACCCGCAGCACGAGACAGCCACGAACACTCCCGAGATGCTTGTCCCGCGCCACCAGGGGTGAGACCGATTCTATTCGGATACCGAGCGGGTGGGGGCCCATCGCCCCGTCCACATTGGCACCATCAGAGAGGCGAGTCGGATTGGCCCCCTGCGGAATCCTGCTGCGATCGGCATTCAGCCCGGGCTCAGCCGCACTGGCCCCTCGCTCGTGACGATTGGGTCTTCTGCCGATAACGACGTCGAGAGAGATTTCCCGCCCCGCCCGATTGATGCGGAGGCGAGCGGTTGTCCCAACCGGGGTGGCAGCGATTTTGCGCACCAGGTCACCATCATCCGTGATCCGCTCTCCATTAAGGTCGGTGATCACATCGCGCACCCGCAGGCCGGCCCGCGCCGCCGGACTCTCGATCTTCTGGCCGTCGACCTCCATCATTGTACTGACGTTACTGACAATTGCCCCACGGGCGACCGGCAGCCCGAAGACTCCCGCGATCTGTGGCGTCACTCTCTCCGTCAGGGCACCAAGAAAGCCACGTGTAACGCGGCCGTCACGGATCAACTGCTGACAGACCGTCAGAGCCTCCGCTGAGGGGAGAGCAAAACAGATGCCATTATAGTCTCCGGTGCTGGTGGCGATGGCAGTGTTGATACCGATCACTTCACCCGAAAGGTTGATCAGGGGCCCTCCGGAGTTACCACGGTTGATCGCGGCATCGGTCTGAAGGAAGAACTGAAAACCGACCCGGCGATAGAGATCGCGCGAATCACGGTTAGTAGAACTGATGATACCGGCGGTGACCGTCTTCTCGAAACCAAATGGCGCTCCGATGGCAAGAACCCAGTCACCGACGCGCATCTGATCAGAATCACCCAGCCGGACAGGCTGGAGCGGACGAGGGGGAGCGATCCTGACTACGGCCAGATCGGTTTCGGGATCCGTTCCGACCAGCGTTGCCCGATGATCGGTACCATCGGCCAGTCTGACCTTGATTCTGCCAGCCCCGGCAATGACGTGGTTGTTGGTCAGAATGTGACCCCGTGAATCGACGATTACGCCTGATCCACTTCCGCGCCGTACCTGATCGGACTCCGATCGCTTCGAACCGGATTGACGCTCTTCGTCATCCCGGTTCGTGGGTGTGGATGGAATGACCGTCGAAATATTGACGACCGAGGGCTCGATCGAGCTGGCAATCGAACGGAATGAGCCGCTGAATTCAGGTGGTGCAGAGTGCGAAGGCTTGACGGCCTCGGTGGCAGCGCCGGAGAAGAGGACTCCGATCCAGGTTCCAAGAAGCAGCATCAACAGGCAGAGCGCGATGATCGACATTCGTCGAAAAGCGACCCGGTACGACAAATCCGCTTTGACTTGCAGTTGATCAGTCACGTCGTTCATTTTCAGGTGACCTGGTGATGACGAACCGAACACGAGGTGGAGTGGGAGGGCAGATCCTCCCACTCCACCTGCCACTCCACCAGCTACTCCATCAGCCCTTCGTATCCATACCCAAAGAGCATCTGGACCCAAAGAGCATCTGGACCCAAAGAGCATCTAGACCCAAAGAGCTTCTGGACCCAGAGAGCTTCTGGACCCAGAGAGCTTCTGGATCCAGAGAGCTTCTGGGGTGAATAGTTTCAATCCGGAAGAGCCTGTCAGGGCTTCTTCCGCGCTGGAGCCTTGCCGCCCTTCTTGTCGAGCGACTTGGGTGGTTCAAGATTGTTCCCGACAATCAGATCCTTGATGACCACCTTCGCCTCGGCGACACGTGGATCTTCTGCCGGGGCACGATCGACGAAAGCCTGGAGGGTGTTGGCTGAATCCTGGAATTTAGCGAGTGCGGCGTAGGCAAGGCCAAGCTTGTAGAGGCCCTCAATGTTGTTGGCATCGACTGTCAGAATTGCCTGGTACATTGCGACGGCCTCTTCGATCTTGCCGGATTCGTAGAGAGTTTCAGCTCCCTTCAGATCGAAGTTGATCTTGTCAGTCGGGACTTCAGAGTTGGCAGCGGCATCGCGATAGTCGCGGACGGCGGAGTCGGCCATCTCCATAACACCGAGGCGACGCGCGAGGAGTGACTCGGAATCGGCCTTGATCTTAAGGTACTGGCTCTTTGCCTTCTTGGCGGCCGCACCCTTGGCCGGATCGGCGAGCTTGGTTTCGGCAAGGGCGAGCGCCTTGTCGATCGCTCCAATCGCATCGGTGAAGTCCTGCTTGGCGATGTCACGCTTTGAGACATCGCGCAGGCTCTCGTTGAGACCGATGACGCCACGGTTGTAGAGGGCGAGGGAGAGGTTGGCCCACACTGCCTCCTGCTCAGGATCGAGTTTCGAGGCTTCGGTGTAGGCGGTGATGGCGCCAGGGTAGTCCTTGTTAGCGGCAAGTTGCTGACCC
>JBEGMZ010000096.1:0-3222 GCA_041182745.1 Acidobacteriota bacterium | reverse complement strand
AGTGCTGAGTTTACCACATCGGCTGATAGTGAAAACTATTTTTATACAACTAATGAAGGGGACGCGGTAGGGGTGCTTCGCGAAGCGCCCCCACACAGCCCCTACTTAGGTACCATCCGCTCAGTTCGGGATGACTGGAATCGTCAGGGTCGCCGAGCTGGTCGTCGTCAGTGTCTGCAGATTGTAACCGCCACTCAAGCCCGAGACCGCCTCGTTGATCATCACGCCGCTGATCGCTTCGTCTTCCACTGCCCAGAACTTCATCCAGCCGGTGCGCCCGGCCGGGATCACCGTCGTGTAGCGCGGTACGGTTCGCGGAAAGTTGTTACCCAGCAGCCCGCGGAGCTGGCACGCTCCGGCCGGGATCGTGAAGCTTCGCGCCACCTCGCTGTCGTCAAAGAGCAGTCCGGCGAGCGGCCCGAGTCGCGCCGCTCCGGTCGTCAGGTCTCCGCCAATCCGGTTGATGATCAGCAGCGAGCTGTTACCACTGGCCAGCGACGGCAGAGTGGCAATGGCCAGTGATCGTGGCAGCTCATCATACATTGACCCATTGAATAGGATTGTTGTGGTCACGGCGCTCGGCTCACAGGGCGGCGTGCCAATGGCGATCCCAGCTACTCCAACCGCGGCGAGCATGGCGTGGTGACCGCCCTCAAACCTGACCGCCTCTGTCCCGATCAGGTAGTTCCCGACCGCCGGACATCCAGTCGCGTCAACCGCAATCGCGATCAGATACCCGGTCACTCCCGGATCGATGTCGCTCGCCATAAAAGTGGTGGTCTGATTCTGGGTCAGGGTAATAATCTGGTCAGCCGTCGTGCAGGTCGCGCCATCGACAAAGAAGAGGTGAACACTGGTCGGATTGACCGGATTGGTGTTGGTCAAAGAGAGCAGGGTCTCGCTCTGCGTACTGCTGACCGAAGAGGTGTAGACGTTGAAGATCAGTACGCTCCCCGGCTTCTGCTGGCTGGGCTGACCGGCAACAACCGGCAGATTGCCCGGCCCCGAAAGCGGAGCCTTGACCGTCAGACAACTCGATGGCCCGGTAAAGCCGAAGACGGCGGTGGTTATGCAGTACTGGGCTCCACTTGTCGCCTGGGCGCTGATCTGGACCAGGTAGGTGATCGTGACGCTGCTGTTTCCCGGAATGGTCCCCGTCCAGGAGACAGACTGGCCGGCCGATGTCACACTGGTCACGCTGAAGGTTGAAGTGCGATTGAGCCCGTCAAAGCCCCCTCCGGATGCAATCGGACCTCCGTTTCCGATGAGACAGGTCCCTATCGGACTGCGGCAAGAGAGTCCAATCAACCCGACCGGCAGGCTCCCCACATAGCTGACAAATCGTGCCAGCGAGGTATTGTTGGTAAATGTCTGCGTAATCGTTACCACACTCCCCGGCCCAACCACACCCTGACTCGAAGTCGTGATGGTCGGAGTGATGTTGTTCACCAACTCATTTGAGTAGATGTAGGCCGCTCCTGAATCCGAGGAAGAGTTGTTGGCCTGGTCACCGTTGATGCCCGTTGCGTTACTATCTTCCTGGTAAGCCCCCATCACAATCGTCCCTCCCGAGATCGCCACTTTATAGCCAAGATAATCTCCTTTACCGGTGTTGCTGGCCTTGAGATAGGACTGCTGACTCCATCTCCCTCCATTCCTTACAAAGACATAGGCCGCGCCAGAGTTTAGGGCAGAATTGTCTGCCTGATCTCCATTGATACCCGTCTCTTTGCTATCTTCTGCTAGGGCCCCAACCACCACCGCATCGCCCGAGATCGCCACTGACCACCCAAACCCGTCTTCTGAATCGGTGTTGCTGGCCTTGAGATAGGACTGCTGGCTCCACGTCGCTCCATTTCTCACAAAGACATACGCTGCTCCTGAATTTGCGGCAGAGTCGTTCATCTGGTTACCGTTGACACCAGTCGCGCTGCTGTCTTCAGTCGGCGCCCCAACCACCACGGTATCCTCCGAGATCGCCACTGAAATTCCGAAACCTGGCCTACCACCCGTATAAAAAAAAAGCTCTGCAAATGGAAAAGATGGAATACCACTATCATAATATGACGTGTTACTTGGTTTAAGGTAAGCCTGCTGGCTCCACGTCGTTCCATTCCGCACAAAGACATAGGCCGCTCCTGAGTCATAGGCTGCATTGTTCATCTGGTCACCGTTAACACCTGTCGCATTGCTGTCTTCACCCCGTGCCCCGACCACCAACGTATCTCGCGAGATGGCTACAGATGTCCCGAATCTATCAAGCTCACTGGTATTGCTTGCCTTGAGGTAGGCCTGTTGACTCCACACCGTTCCGTTCCGCACAAAGACATAGGCTGCTCCTGATCCAAAGGCAGCAACGTTCATCTGGTCACCGTTGACACCTTTCGCATTGCTGGCCTCACCCGGTCCTCCGACCACTACGGTATCCCCAGAGATCGCCACTGAGAAACCGAAACCTTCTGATTGAATCGGAACCGTCCCAGTAGACCTATAGTATCCGCTGTTGCTTGCCTTGAGGTAGGCCTGCTGGCTCCACGCCGTTCCGTTCCGCACAAAGACATAGACCGCTCCTGAGTTCGCTCCTGAGTTATAGCCAGAATTGTTCGTCTGGTCGCCATCGACGCCTGTCGCATTACTGTCTTCATCAATTGCCCCGATCACCACCGTATCCCCCAAGATCGCTACTGAGAACCCAAACCGATCTCCTGAGTCGGTGTTGCTCGCCTTGAGGTAGGCCTGCTGGCTCCACGCCGTTCCATTCCTCACAAAGACATAGGCTGCTCCTGACCCAGGGGCAGCATCGTTCATCTGGTCACCGTTAACACCTTTCGCATTGCTGTCTTCGTACGGTGCCCCGATCACCACCGTATCCCCCGAGATCGCTACTGAGTAGCCAAATGAGTCACCTACCGACGTATTACTGGCTTCGTCCGTATTACTCGCCTTGAGGTAGGTCGGCAGATTGATCGCTGGATCGATCGTCAACGGATAGACTGCCGACCGATCTTCTACCATCACCGTGACTTGACCGGATGGCTTCACCTCGAACCGGGCCGACACTTCCCGACCGGAGTGATCGACCACCTTCAGGTCACTGTATCGCAGCCGGGTCTCACCTTCCTGCCTCCCAAAGACGACGGTACGTCCACTTTCCACCCCGGTCGCCTTGAGATCACCTCGGACCCTGAGGTTGAGTGCAAGCGGCCCCTCCGGGTCGGATGA
>JBEGMZ010000095.1:0-4261 GCA_041182745.1 Acidobacteriota bacterium | reverse complement strand
ACCTGAATCTGCTCCTTGAACAGGCCGCCCTGACCATCGACGAGATCGATCTCTTCGCAGTCGTCACCGGCCCGGGCAGTTTTACCGGACTGCGGGTCGGAATATCGGCCCTCACTGGTCTTGCGGCTGCCCGTGGCCGTCCACTCTGCGGTATCGACCGGCTCGAGCTGCAGGCCCGCGCGCTGGGGTGCGCCGGCACGATACTGGTTCTCTCCGAAGCGGGACGCGGCGAGGTCTATGCCGGTCTCCGCCGCCTTGATGCTGCTGGCAGTATAACCAGTCCGGCTGGTGATCTCTACGGCCCACCTGCCGCCGTTATGACGCCTCTTCTGGCCCAACTTGATCCGGTTGAACTCTCCCGGCTGCTCATCACTGGTGACGCCGTCGAGCGGGTCCATCCGATCCTGACGCAACTGGCCCGGGAATCTTCCCAGCCCCTGAGCGTGGCTATCCTCACTTCCGCCCGGTCAGGCGGGTGGCAGGTGGTCCTCCCTGACGACCCGCTGGTCTTTCAGCTCGCCCGGACCGTCAGCCACCTTCACCATACAGCCGGAGTCGCCGGATTGCCCCCCTGCGTTCCGTTCTACGTCCGCCCATCTGACGCTGAGATCAACTGGCAAAACCATGACGCGCACGCAATCTGATCTGCCCCGCATTGAACGACTCCTCCCCGGTCGGACCTTGAATGCTCCTGGTCCTGATCCGCACTCTCAGTGGCTGATCGAACAGATGGTCGAACTTGAGTGCTCCTCCGGCCTCTCCACACGGGGTGTCACTGGCTACCATTCCATCGCCGAAGATCCTCTCCATCTCATCCTCGTCGCACTTCCCCGATCAGGCCCTGACCGGTTGCTCGGTCTCTTCGCCGCCCATATCGTTCTCGATGAACTGCAGATCGACAACATCGCCGTTACTCCGGAACTGCGTGGTCACGGGATCGGGTCACTCCTTCTTACCGCTGGCCTTACCCTTGCCCGACGCGCCGACTGTCTCACCGCTCACCTCGAGGTTCGATCCGCCAATCTGCCCGCACGCCAACTCTACCTCAAGGCTGGCTTCCGCGAAGTTGGAAGGAGACCCCGTTACTACCTTAACCCGCCTGACGACGCCATCACCATGACCTCCGAGCTCTGATCAGCTCACGCTGCCCGACTGCTCCGGCAAACGATTGTTACCTTACCCGAACAGGCATCATTCGGAGATGCCACTCGGGAATGGTCACCCGGACCTGGACTTAGTGCCAGGTCGTCTCGTCTCAATAATGCGATTCACACCCTTCATCTTTAACCAAAATCGAGTATCATTGTCCCCCAATTGACTGATCGAGGTGAAAAGTGCTCCGTGCGTCTGATAACGTATTAAGGTCCAAAGCAAACTGACTGGTGCGAGCTGAGGGAGGGGGAGGAAGAGTTGGTAAAGGATGGCTATCCATTTTTGATTGTGCTGCTGGTGGGCAGTCTGGTAAGTGCCGGGCTGGCCCTGGCCGGTGAGGGGTGGTGGTTCTGGCCGGCAGGTATTCTGTTTCTGCAGGGGCTCTTTGTCGCGTGGTTCTTTCGGAATCCGGAGCGGGAGATCCCGGGAGGAGAGGAGACCGTGGTCTCGCCAGCCGACGGCCTGGTGATGGTGGTGCGGAAGGTCGATCTGGCGACGCTCCCGGGCTACGCGACCTGGGTCAGGGCCGGGGAGCCGGTAGCAGGCGAGGGAACCCAGATCACGATCTTCCTCTCGGTCTTTGACGTCCACGTCAACCGGACACCGATTGCCGGACGGATCGTTCGCTCTGAGTATCGGCCGGGGAGGTTCCTGGTGGCCTCACTTGAGCGGGCGACCCAGGAGAACGAGCAGCAGATTGTGACCGTCTCGAACGATCGAATGACGGTCGTCTTCCGAATGATTGCCGGCTTGATCGCACGCCGGATTGTGCTCTGGAAGCAGGAGGGTGAAGAGCTGGCGCGGGGGGAGCGGGTCGGGCTGATCAGATTTGGTTCACGGGTCGACCTGATACTGCCGCCGCAGGTTGAAGTCCTTGTTCGCAAGGGTGAGCGGGTGCGCGGAGGCAGCTCGGTGATTGGAAAGGTTGTTGGATGAACGAGGCTGAAGAGAAGAGAACGCCTGCCCGGCAGGGAATTCGTCGCGGCATCTATATTATCCCGAGTCTCTTTACCATCGGGAATATCCTCTGCGGGTTCTATGCGCTGATCAACTGTCTCAAGGGAGCCCAGGCGCAGCAGCTTGGTGAGATCTCCGCCGCGACCAACCTTTTCAATCAGGCAGCGGTTGCGCTGATGATCTCGTGGCTTCTCGACAATCTCGATGGGCGGATCGCGCGGCTGACCAATACGACCTCCGAGTTCGGAGTCGAGCTGGACAGCATTGCCGATTTTCTCTCATTCGGGATTGCACCTGCACTTCTCGCCTACACCTGGGGCTACGGGGCGACACCCGGGTTCGAGAAACCGGGGTGGGCCGTGTCGTTCTTCTTTCTCATCTGTGGGGCTTTGCGGCTTGCTCGCTTCAACGTCGTCGCCCGAACGGCCGAGGTCCAACGACCTGATAAGCGCTACTTTGTCGGACTGCCCACGCCTGGAGCGGCCGGACTGGTGTCGAGTGTTGTCCATTTTTTTCCAGCGCCGATCCAGTCGCTCGATCCGGCGCGTCGTGACCTCTGCGGCCTTGTTCTGCTGGTGGCGATGACGGTGCTGGCCCTCCTTATGGTCAGCACGATTCGCTACTCAAAATATGTCAATGTTGGAGCGCGAGTCCGTCATCCCTTCGTCACCCTGCCGCTGATCTCACTCTTTGTCGCCGGCATCTGGTTCTACTCCCGATGGGTGATGCTGATCCTTGCCGGAAGCTACGTCATCCACGGCCCGCTGCTGCGGCTGCTGGGGCTTTTTTCGCGCCGTCAATGGCGAGAGCGGTCGTCCGCGCCCTGACCAGTGGCCGGTATCACCCCGATCTCTCGAGGGCAATCGCAGTCTCCAGCCATCTTCGCCGCTGCGTGATTTTGGGTGGGATCTGACTGACGAGACCAAACGGTTTACTGTTTGCCTCACACAAAGCCGCGAAGGATGGTCTCCCACTTCCCATAATGCGATTGCCGTGCCGATCTCTCCATTTCCGGCTCTTCCAGCCGTGGGTTCCGTTGTTGGAATCGATTTCGATCGCTTATACTCTCTCACTTGGAATGGTTGAAGTTACAAGATCAAACGGGAAGCCACACCCACAAGGAGAGCCGCAGTGTCGAAAGCCTTCGAGACGATCGTCATTCTCGATTTTGGATCCCAATACACACAGTTGATTGCCCGACGCCTGCGCGAGTCAGGCGTCTACTGTGAAATTCATCCTTTTAACATTTCAATTGAGTCGCTTCGCTCACTAAATCCGAAGGGGATCATCCTCTCCGGTGGGCCGAGTTCGGTCTATGATGTGGAGGCCCCGCACTGTTCCCGCGCCGTACTCGATCTTGGCGTCCCGGTGCTTGGAATCTGCTATGGACTGCAGCTGCTGAGCTACTTTCTGGGTGGGAAGGTCGAGCCATCACCGCGCCGTGAATATGGCGCTGCTACTGTCAGCCTCTCTGGCAACAGCCGCCTGCTGGCCGGCCTGCCCAGCGGATTTCAGGTCTGGATGAGCCATGGCGACCACGTCACGGTCGCTCCGCCCGGATTTGAGGTCGTCGCCACAACCGATAACGCCCTTGGAGCGGTTGAGGACCCCGCCAGACGGCTCTATGGGCTTCAGTTCCATCCGGAGGTCGCCCATACCCCGGACGGACAGCGGATACTGGAGAACTTTGTTCGTGATCTCTGTGGCTGTCGCGGGGATTGGACTGCTGCCTCCTTCATCGAGGTGACTGTTGCGCGAATCCGGGAGCAGATCGGTGATGGTCACGCCGTCTGCGGCCTCTCGGGTGGGGTCGACTCTTCGGTCGCCGCCGCCCTCGTCTCACGGGCCATCGGCGATCGCCTCACCTGCCTCTTCGTTGACAATGGTCTTCTCCGTAAGGATGAGTTCAGCAAGGTTCTCAGGGCATTTGACGAGTATGGCCAGCTCAATGTTCTCGGTGTCGCCGCCGGAGAGCGGTTCCTCTCCGCCCTGCGCGGAGTTGAGGATCCTGAGCGCAAACGCAAGATCATTGGCACCACCTTCATCGATGTCTTTCAGGAAGAGGCGGCTCGTCTTGGACAGATCAACTTTCTTGTCCAGGGTACCCTCTACCCGGATGTGATCGAATCCCAGTCGGTTCGTGGCCCCTCGG
>JBEGMZ010000094.1:0-4162 GCA_041182745.1 Acidobacteriota bacterium | reverse complement strand
GTCGCGTGTATTTGCGCATGGTGTCGAGGTGCTCGGGTTTGACCATGTAGGGTGGAAGGACGCACGATGAGTCACCGGAGTGGATGCCAGCCTCTTCGATATGCTCCTGGATACCGGCGATGACACAGTCCTCCCCGTCGGCGAGGGCATCGACGTCGACCTCAAAGGCGTCTTCAAGGAATCGGTCGATCAGAACCGGCTTTTCAGGTGAGGCCTCGACCGCGTTCTTCATGTAGCTTTCAAGGCTCGACTCGTCAAAGACGATCATCATTGCCCGTCCTCCGAGGACATAGCTCGGGCGGACGAGAACCGGGTACCCGATCGAAGCGGCGACCATTCGAGCCTCCTCGACCGTGACGGCCGTGCCATTGACCGGTTGCGGAATGTGGAGGTCAGCCAGTAGCCGGCCGAACCGCTTGCGGTCCTCGGCCAGATCGATCGATTCCGGACTGGTTCCGATGATCGGCACGCCAGCCTCGTGGAGCCGCATCGCGAGGTTGAGCGGCGTCTGTCCACCAAACTGGACGATCACCCCTGTCGGCTTCTCCAGTTCGACGATGTGCATGACATCCTCGAAGGTTAGTGGTTCAAAATAGAGTCGGTCGGAGGTGTCGTAGTCGGTCGAGACCGTCTCGGGATTGCAGTTGACCATGATGGTCTCGTACCCGGCATCCTTGAGGGCAAAAGCGGCGTGGCAACAGCAGTAATCAAACTCGATCCCCTGGCCGATCCGATTCGGTCCTGACCCAAGAATCATGATCTTGCGCTGAGCAGTCGGCAGGGCCTCGCATTCACTCTCGTAGGTCGAGTAGAGGTAGGGGGTGTTGGACTCGAATTCGGCCCCGCAGGTGTCGACTCGCTTGTAGACCGGAACAACTCCGCGGTTGAGTCGTTGGCGGCGAAGTTCGTCCTCAGTGCAATGGAGGAGGTCGGCAATCCGGGCGTCGGAAAATCCGTAACGCTTTGCCTTTCGGAGCAGATCGGCCGGCAAGGTCTCAAGACCGAACGGCTTGAGTTCATTCTGAAGATCAACAATCTGGCGCAGCTGGTGCAGAAACCAGGGATCGATGCCGGTCAGCTCGTGGATCTCGTCGAGCGGCCAGTCACGTTCAAGGGCCGCGTGAAGATAATGGATGCGCTCGGAATTTGGAATGATCAGTCGCCGACGCAGCGCTTCGTCGCTGACGTTCCCAACGTAGGGCGAGCCGCGCCGTTCGAGGGAACGGACACCCTTCAGAAAAGCCTCCTTGAAGGTGCGCCCGATCGCCATCACCTCACCCACCGACTTCATCTGCGTGCCGAGGACATCCTCAGCGCCAGGAAACTTTTCAAAGGCCCATTTGGGAATCTTGACCACCACGTAGTCGATGGTTGGTTCGAACGAGGCCGGAGTCTTTTTGGTGATATCGTTTGGGATCTCATCAAGGGTATAACCGACCGCGAGCTTGGCGGCGATCTTGGCGATCGGGAATCCAGTCGCCTTCGAGGCGAGCGCGGAGGACCGGGAGACGCGTGGATTCATCTCGATCACCCGCAGTTCGCCGTTCTCTGGATTGACGGCGAACTGGATGTTCGAGCCTCCCGTCTCGACTCCTACCTTCCGGATGATCAGGATGGCGGCGTCTCGCATCATCTGGTATTCACGGTCGGTCAGGGTCTGGGCAGGCGCGACAGTGATCGAATCGCCGGTGTGAACCCCCATCGCGTCGAAGTTCTCGATTGAGCAGATGATGACCACATTGTCGGCCAGGTCACGCATCACCTCGAGCTCGAACTCCTTCCAGCCAATGATCGACTCTTCGACCAGAATCTCGCTGGTCGGGCTGGCAGTCAGCCCACGTTCGGCGATCTCGGCAAACTCTTCACCGTTGTAGGCGATGCCTCCACCAGTTCCACCAAGGGTGAAACTGGGCCGGATGATGATCGGGAAGTCGATCTCCTCGGCCGCCTTCTGGGCCTCCTCCATCGTGTGGCAGAAACGGGCCTTTGGCATGAGCAGGCCGATCTCGTCCATCGCCCGCTTGAAGAGGAGCCGATCCTCCGCGACCTTGATGGCCGGCAGCTTGGCGCCAATCAGCTCGACGCCGTACTTTTCGAGAACGCCGGCTTCGGAGAGCTTCACCGTCAGGTTCAAGGCTGTCTGGCCGCCAACCGTTGGGAGCAGGGCGTCCGGACGCTCCCGTTCGATGATGGCAGTGACCGATTCGACCGTCAGCGGTTCAACGTAGGTGCGATCGGCCAGCTCCGGATCGGTCATGATTGTCGCCGGATTGGAGTTGACGAGGACGACCTCGTAGCCCTCCTGTTTCAGGGCCTTGCAGGCCTGAGTACCGGAATAGTCAAACTCACAGGCCTGACCTATCACGATCGGACCTGAACCAATGATCATAATGCGATGCAAATCAGTTCGTCTGGGCATAATGTCTTTATATTAGGTAAGGTGGCGGGAGGTTGTCCAGCCTATACGGGTCGAAGTACCAAAATCAGGTCAGCGGGTTTTGGGGTCGTCCCTCGCCGCCGACTTCTGATCGGAGAGGGGCGGAAGGCGGGGGGGTCAGTCGATGGCGATACCGCTCACGTTCGTGCCAGACAGCGCAGCCGCGATGAGCCCCTGGAGCTTTTCATTTCGGTCGAAGTTGACTACTCCGTTCCACATCCAGCGCCCGAGGAGGAGTCCCTCGATGCGGAGCCTCTGCTGTGGTTCAACGCCGCAGTCAGCCGGGAGTTTGACGCCGGGCGAGTATCTTTCCGGCCTCGGATCCGCGGCGGCCAGCGGTTCCACGGTCGAAGAACGCCCGCGGGCACGCGGCGGGCCAAACTTTCGCCGATCGAGCAGGGCGAGTCGTCGGGTCGCGACAGGATCACGGGACTCGGCAAGGATGAACCTCACCTTGTGAGTAGCCGAGAGGCGGTTGACCTCGTCGCGGAGGTGATGGACGATCTGGAGGGCCAGCTGCTGGGCATCGAGCGACGTGGCGAGCGATTCACCCGTGACAATCTGCACCATCTCGGCAAGCCCCAGCGGACAGATGGCGTGGCTCGACCAGCTCAACGACAGGAAGGCCTCTTCGGCCGGACGCATCGCGAGCAACGCCAGCGAACCCTTCTCCCCGCGGGCGAGCAGTTTTTCGAGAAAGATCCGTTTCTCAAGTGAGGCCTGCGCCGCAACTTCCAGCAGACCGCTCAGGAGCTCGGGTATCCGTTCGCGATCTCCTTCCGCCCGGTATCCTATTCGCGGCAGGTTGATCTCAATCGAGGAGAGCACTGCTGCCCGCCACTGCCACTGCGCGCCGGCGCGACGCAACTTTTCGCCGCCCAGACCGTAGCGGCTCGAGAAGGCCTCCTCCATGAAGTGTTGCCCGGGGTTTGGCGCGTGACTCTCCAGTGACCCCTCATTCGCACGGTCTGCGATGCTGGGCGGTCGATCAAAGACGATCGACAAACCGCCACGCTGACTCATCACCTCCTCCAGCAATTCGATGAAGGACCGATGCCCGGGATGGTCATAGAATGAAGGGCGGAGGTGAAGGATCGGCCGTGGGCCCGAAAATGCGCGGCCATTGGCGTCGCCTTCAAGATAGATCTCAAAGAAAATGCGCAGAAAGAGCCGGGCCGTCTCGGTGAGGGTTCCATAGGTCGCCCCGTACTGCTCTCCTGCCGAGCCGACCATTGGCAGATTGTCGATGTAAGGCGGTGCGTCCCAGTCGAGGTGGAGGTCGCATCGGATTGGCTGGCCTCCGCGCGCAATGGTCGGGGCTGAAAGTTCAAAGAGCAGCCCCTGCGCAAGCTGGCGGATTTCGCGCTGATTGAGACCAACCAGCATCGGGGCGAAGGCAAAGTTTACCGAATCCCAGGTCATGGCCTCGCTGAAATAGCCCTGCAGCGCGGCGGTCCACGTCACGAGATGCGACGCCAGAACTTCGGGACGACGTGCCGGTCGCGAGCCGGCAAACCCTCCTGGCAGCTTCACTCCGTGACGCTTGATGTAGTCGATCGAGCAGATCATGGTCTGCGGGCGATCGACCTCCCCAGTGCTCCCGATATGAAGGTCACCGTCCAAGTGGGCATAGGATATCTTCTCTGAGAAGACCGAGAGCATCGCGTACTCCCGCTTGATGGCCGCGGCAAGGCTGAGGCTGGTCCCCTCCGGACCGTGGAGCAG
>JBEGMZ010000093.1:0-4241 GCA_041182745.1 Acidobacteriota bacterium | reverse complement strand
GGCGAAAAATTCTCGGACATCAACTCGATCCTCCGGGGCGGAAATATAGTTAATTGGTCAGAATCCGTCAACAATGTCGTACCAGGGCCTTTCAGCAAGAGCCCGCGCCCGATCAGGGCAGCGTGAAGGTCAGGATGGCCGACTGCGACGCAATGGCGACGTACTGACTATCACCGACGGCATAGGCGATTGGCGAGGCGACAATCGGCGCCCCGGTATTGTATCGCCAGAGATACTCTCCGGTTCGTTGATTGAGTGCGATCAGATACCCATCGTTTGACGACGCAAAGGCGACACCACCGGCGGTCGCTACAATGCCGGTTGAGGAGGCACCGATGAAGAGCGGAAAGTTCCATCTGATCTCACCGGAGAGGGCATCGAGGGCTCGAATCGCGCCTGGTGTGGCACCCGCATCCACCTCGACCCCACCACCGGTATACCCCCGCCCGGGCACCGGACTTTTGGTCAGGCTGGTGTAGGTGGCACAGGTCTCACGAACCGAGACCAGCAGCAGACCGTTTACCGGGTCGTATGAGGGCGATCCCCAGTTGGCGGCCCCCGCCGCGTCCGGACAGACCCGGTTCCCCGTCGGCGTTGGTGATGTATCCGGCAGGACGATTGGACGCCCTCGGGCGTCGAGCCCCTTCGCCCAGGTCTGCTTCGCGAAGGCCTGTCCGGTGATGAACTCCCCTGTCTCCCGATCGAGGACATAGTAGAAGGCGTTTCGCTGGGCAGTGACCAGCAGTCGTCGTGGGCGCCCCTTCACGACGGCATCGATCAGGACCGGTGTTTCGTTCGCATCCCAGTCGTGAACATCATGGGGAGTGAACTGGAACCACCACTTCATCCGGCCGGTCGCCTCGTCGAGCGCGACAACTGAACACGAATAGAGATTGTCCCCCCCGCGAACCGTTCCATCATAGTCCGGACCGGGGTTACCGGTCATCCAGTAGACTGTCCGGGTCGCACTGTCATAGGTTCCGGTCATCCAGGTCGGGGCCCCACCGAAATCGGCTGAGCTCTCCGGAATCCACGTTCGGCGATTAGGATCGCCCGGCTGCGGTATGGTATGGGTTCGCCACAGCTTCCGCCCGGTTGCCGCGTCGAAGGCGTCGATAAAGCCCGTCAGCGCACACTCCCCCGCCGTGACCCCGACGATGATCTTTCCATCGATCGCCAGCGGGGCGTGGGTGTTGGAGATCCCTTTACGGTAATCGTCCTGGACGACATCCCAGATGATGTTGCCGCTCCTGGCGTCAAAGGCGATCAGGTGCATGTCGAGCGTTGCGAGGAAGAGCCGGTCGCCAAGCACTGCCAGTCCGCGGTTGGTCATCACCGTGCAGTGGCTCGCGACGGCGGGCAGCCGCCGGGTATACCTCCAGATCACCTGACCTGTTCGAGCATCGAGTGCCGTAACATTGTTAAGCGGACCGGTGACGAACATCATACCGTCGACGACCAGTGGAGTCGTCTCAACGGTCGTCCCGCCAAGCTGGGCGTTCCAGGCGGCCTGCAGTCGACCAACATTGGCCGGCGTGATCTGCTTCAACCCCGAGTAGTGATGGCCGCGCAGATCACCCCAGTAGGTGAGCCAGTTCTGCGGCTCCGCCTTCGCGTTCTCCAGTCGGCTGAAGCTGACGTTGAAGTCGGACGCCGGGAGCCAGACCGGATCCGGCTGATAGATCTGCTCACCGCGCAGCAGAAATGCCAGCAGATCCTCGCGCTCCTTCGCCCCCGCTGTCGGATGCGATACCGCGATGCGTCTTGCCTCTACCTCGCTCTTCTCCAGCACCTGCCACCGGCGCTGCTCATCCATCAGCCGCAGGGTGAAGGTGTCCTCCCCCCTCAGCACTCCCTCGATCACCGCCCCGGATTTTAGTCGCGCGGCCACCCGCTGGAAAGGACTGTCCATCTGCCGGGCAATCCGCCCCGCGTCTCCCCGGCTTCGCACACCGGTCAGGTCGGAGGCCAGGATGTCCCCTCGCCCACCAAACATATGGCAGGTCGAACACCTTGCCGCACCAAAGAAAAGGGTCCTGCCCGCCTCGGGTTCACCGGTCGATCGTATCTCACTGGCGACTCCCGACAACGAACGGAGATAGGCGACGATCTTACCCGCCTCGATCTCGGAGATTGGAATCGCTGGCATCTGTGTTCCGGGAATCCCCTTCAGAGTATTTCGAACTATCTCAGCGTCAGATCCGCCGTGCTTCCAGCGCCCACTCGTCAGATCCGGCCCGCGTCCTCCCCGTCCTGTGTCTCCGTGGCAGGCAGAACAGTTAAGCCGAAAGAGCTCTCGCCCCTCCTCCACCACCGTCGTTGGATGCTGAATTCCGCTCCATACTGGCAAAGTCAGGAGCAGCAGAGAGAATGACAGTCTTCGTCCCATGATCTACTCCTGACGCCGGGGTCCATAGACCGGCTGCGGCCGACCAACCTCAAGCGCCCCAAGGTCGGGCGCCCGTCCCGTGAAGTCGTCGTTGATGTTCGGCAATCGGCAACCCGCGTCAACTGCCTTCCCGTCAGGGGTGAGACTGAAGTCGAGATCGCTGATCTCATAGACCCGGTGGGGTTGCGTCGGATCCGGTGGACGCACTCGCCGGAAGATATCGTAATCGACCAATCGACCGTGCGCCTCCTGTCCCGTTTCTCGCTGAAACTCTTCGAGGGTTCGAAAGCCCGGCACGCCAGCACTGGTCAGGGTGAAGTCGCTCCTCACCCCGGCCGCCGGTGATCTCCAGAGAAACTGTGGCTGATTACCCGGATTGAGCCGCCAGCCGTTGTAATCGAAAGATGTGTACGAAGTATAGGTCAGGCTTCCCAGCACCGGCTTGGCCGGATTGTTTGTTCCGATCACAAGGTTGTTCAGATAGTGCGAATTGGAGTGGCCATAAATGTTGCTGATCTCGGCGATAAAGGTATTATGAAAGACCATCACCCCGGCCGGATTGGCCCCGCCCGTCTTGATCGCTCCGCCTCCCGCTGTGATCGGGGCTACATTGTAAGCGATGTTGCGGTAGAAGTAGGCCGGCCCGCCAAATACCGGTTGTCCGCTGAACCCGTGCTGCGCCGCATTGAACCCACGATTCCGCGCAATCCGAATATTGTGCACTCCGCCATCCGCCTCAATGAAGTCGTCGACCATCAGGTTGATGTCATTATTGTAGATGTCGATCGCTACCGCCTGCCGCTCCGCCTCTGCGGGCGGGATGCCATAGGTGCTGATGCAGATCCCATCGTGAAACCAGGCGATGTAGTTGTGACAGATGACGTGGCCCTGGCCATAGACCTTGACTGCATAGTAGGACTTGAGCGGCGACGGTCGGTAATTTCCCCAGTGAGCCCAGCCGATCAGCCGGTGACGGTCATCCCGACCGTACATGAAGTTGTCGGCAATGTAGAAATCACGCGAGCCGGCATACTCATTCCTGACTGCGATTCCAACATCCTCGATCCGGCAGTCGCGCACAACCAGACCTGAGGCTCCGAGCAGATCCTTCTGGCCGGCATCAAAGGCGATATCCGTGTTGCGAATCGTGATCCCCTCGAAGTAGTTGTAGTCCGCCCCCATGACATCGAACAGCCGGTGGGAGCCATTGCCATCAAAGATGACCTCGCCGTCACCGGCGGCGCGGATCACGATCGGCTTCTCGGCGGTTCCATCCCGCGTCAGGACATAGGTTCCATCGAAGGGAACGCCATAGGGGGTGACATAGTCCATCCGCTCGGCCTTGTACAGACCGGCGTGAACCAGAATGATGTCGCCTGGCTGCACCGGACGAGTATGGACCACATCCCAGTCACCAAGTCCGGGCCCATAGTAGGCCTCCTTGAGCCCCTTGAAGGATGGCTCTGATCTCGGACCGGCATATTCCGGAGGGTAGACGTGGAGGATCCGGCCGCCCACATGGGCCTTCGGCACGCGACGTGTCGTTACGGTCGCCTCTTCCACGGCTCGGCCGCTCACTCCGTCTGGATCGTGCATCGTGAAACGACACTCGTAGGTCGTCCCCTCCTCAAGGTCAAGGATCGAGCCGGCAAACATCCGCGGCGTCACATACTCCAGATACTCACGCGATCGCCAGACCTTCTCATCACCAATCCGCAACAGCGGCAGACCGTCGCGCCACTCGGCTTCACCCTTTCGCCGATAGGCCACTGCGACCGATGCATTCCGGTTCTCGTCCCCACTGATCCTCCACTCGAATCCGAGGTTGTGAATCGTCGCCGCTTCGACGATG
>JBEGMZ010000092.1:0-2551 GCA_041182745.1 Acidobacteriota bacterium | reverse complement strand
TGATGGGGCCGTAGGGCGTATTGACGACCTCCTTGCGCCGGATCAGAATCCGGCGGCTCTCCTCGCGGTACCTGATCCCGACCGTGGTCGTTTCGGTGAAGATCAGGTGGGCCATTCGGTCGCGATCGGAGTTCCGGCAGAGCAGGGTCAGCAGCACACCGGGCCGGTTCTTCTTCATCTGAACCGGGATGTAGAAGATCTCCAGCGCTCCCGCGTCCAGTGCGCGCGCCATAAGATGCCCAAAGACTTCACCGCTCAGATCATCGATCGTGGCTTCGATCACCGTTACAGTCTCCGGCGTGGCGTCAGCGTCCGCAGCCACTTCGCCCAGAATGGCCCGTAGCACATTCGGAAACTTCGGAAGGTCACGGGTTCCCGCTCCATAGCCGACCCGCTCGATCCGCATCAGTGGCATCGACCGAAAATCAGCTGTCAGACTGGCGGCGATGGCCGCGCCAGTCGGCGTTGTCAGCTCGCCCTCGATCTCCTTCGAGTAGGACGGAACCCCGCGGAGCAGCTCAGCCGTTGCCGGGCCTGGGACCGGGTATCTTCCGTGGGCACAGGTGAAGCTGCCGCTGCCAACGTGAATGGGCGAGCAGATCACCCGCTCAACCCGCAGCGCCTCGAGGGCGATGCCTGCCCCGACAATGTCGACGATCGAATCGATCGCTCCAACCTCGTGAAAATGGACCGTCTCGATCGGAATGTTGTGGATTCGCGATTCGGCCTCCCCGATCCGTTGAAATATATCGAGAGACCTCTCCTTCACCGCGCTCGAGAGACCTGATTGACCAATGATCCGCTTGATCTCCGAAAGTGAACGGTGATGATGGTGATGGTCGTGATGATGGTCGTGATGGTGATCGTGATGGTGGTGATCGTGAGCGAGGGCGACATCGAACTTTGTTGCCGCGATCCCGCTGCGATCGACCCGATCGATGGTCAGCTCGAAACCGCCAACGCCAAGCCGCAATATTTCACCCTTGAGGTGATCGAAGTCGAGACCCAGATCGAGCATCGCCCCGATGAACATATCCCCGCTGATACCAGAGAAGCAGTCAAGATAGAGAGTTCGTACCATGATCTTAAACTAAGTCGTAACCTAAAAAGAACCGGCGATCACCGTTGTTGCCACTTCCGGGTGCAGGTACTTGCGGATTGCCTGATCGACTTCGTCCTTGGTCACTGCTTTGACAATGGTCGGGAAGCGGTCAAGATAGTCGGTGCCGAGACCGTAGAGTTCGACGCTCGAGAGCTGACTGGCGATGCCGCCATTGGTGGCAAGGCCGACCTGGAAAGTACCGGCGATCGATGACTGTTCATCGGCCAGCTCTTCGGGACGGATGCCGTCGGCAATGAACTGGTTGACGATTCCGAGGGTCGTGTCGATAGCGAGGTCGATATTCTCCGGGGCGATAGTGACACCGATGGTGAAGGGACCATCGATGATGCCTGATTCACTGAAACTGGAGTTGATGCCGTAGGTCAGCCCCATCTCGTCGCGCAGAATCAGCCCAAGGCGTGATGAGATGGTCGACTGGCCGAGGGCACGGTTGGCGATTACGGCTGGAATGTAGTCCTCGTTCGTTCGACGGAGACGCGAGGCGTGGCCCATGACGACATCACAGTTGGCCTTGTCGCGCATCCGGATCGATTCACGGCCCGGCTGCGTCAGCAGTTCGGTGAAGGGCAGATCGATCGCTGGCGGTTCGGGCCCTTTCCAGTCGCCAATGGCCTGCTCGACGAGGTCGCGAACCCGCTCGGTCTCGATGTCGCCGACGATGGCCAGTATCAGGCTGCCTGCACCGTAGATCGACTCGTAGAATCGGCGGACATCCCCGGCGTCGATCGACTCGATCTCGCGGATCAGCTGCTCAGCCGAAGGGCGATGGCAGGGATGGCCCACCGGGAAGACGATCTGGGTCATCCGTTCGTAGGCCCGGACGCGGGTCTCATCCTGATCTTCGCGGATGCCGGCGATGACTCGATGTTTGAGCTTGTCGAGTTCATCGATCGGGAAAGAGGGCGAGCGTAACTCCTCGGCGGCAGTGGCAAGCAGCATCGGCAGATCCCGACTCAGCGACTGCCCGCTGACTGAGACCGTGAAGGTGTTGGAGGAGAAGCTGATTCGGGCACCTGAGCTTTCAAGCTCCTCGGCAATCTCGATCTTAGTGCGGCGCGTCGTCCCCTTGCTCAGCATGCTCGCCGTCAGGCTGGCGAGACCATCCTTGCCGGCTGGATTGTAGAATTCGCCGCCGCGGAACGTTCCGGAGATCGAGACGGTCGGATTGGCATGGTTCTCAAGCAGCAGAAGTATTGCGCCATTCGAGAGTTGGTAACGCCGCGTGCGGGCGGCGAATGTGAGATCCCGGCTTGTTTTCATTGCTGCTCATCCTTCGGAATGAAGTACCCCACCGTCCGATTGTCGTCGTCGAAATAGGTGTTGGCGACACGCTGGATGTCGGCTGCCGTCACCCTCGCGACCATCTGCGGCAGATCGACATAGAGCTTCCAGTCGGAGGCGCCCTCAAACTCACCGAGAACGCTGACG
>JBEGMZ010000091.1:0-7307 GCA_041182745.1 Acidobacteriota bacterium | reverse complement strand
GTCCCATGATCGCAAGCTCACGGATATCGACGAGTGTGTCGGCTCCGGCGGCGCGCATCTCCGATCCACCGGCGCCGAAGAACTCCCATTCCTCGCCGGGGGCCAGTTCGCGCAGGGCGGTCATAAGCCGCGCGGCGTGCTTATCTCCGGACGCCTCACCGGTGACGATCATGATCTTCCGCGATCTTCGTGGCGGCTGGGCCATGCTCAGTAGAACTCCTGTTCTCCGGCGGGTCTGGTTCGCCAGCGGCGGTGAATCCAGAGCCACTGGTCGGGATACCGGCGAATGATCTCCTCAAGAATCCGAGTGTACCGCTCGGTGTTGAGCCGGACATCGGCTTCACGGTCACCGGTTCGAACCGTTTCTACCGGTGGCTCAAAGTGGAGAATATGCCGCCCCGCCTCCTCACTCCACGTCAGGTATCCCGGCACGACCGCGGCTCCGGTTCGCAGGGCCAGAGTCGCTACTCCGGTGGTGGTTGAAGCCTGAACGCCAAAAAAATCGCAGAAGACCCCGTCGTCACGGAGTGCGTTGAGGTCGGCCAGGATGCCAACCACGCCCCCCTGCTTCAGCGTTCGGAGAACCTCACGGATGCCGTGCTGCTTGTCGATGCTCCGGTTACCGTAGATCGTCCGGAAGCGCTCGGCCAGCTCTTCGATCAATGGATTGTCTATTCGCCGGGCAAGGAATGATGTCGGATAGCCATAGACAGAGTGAGCGTAGACCGAAAGCTCCCACGCTCCGATATGGCCGGTCAGAAAGATTACACCCCGTCCGGCCGCCACCGCACCGAGGAAGTGCTCAAGGCCATCGTAGACGACGACCTGATCGATATTCGCTCGATTGAGGCGTGGAAACTGGCTGATCTCGCCGAGCATCCGACCCAGCGACCGAAACGAATTACGCGCGATCTCGCGACGCTCGCGCTCGCTCTTCTCCGGAAAGGCGAGCCGGAGGTTGATCAGCGCAAAGCCGCGCAACCGCCCAAGGAGTCGCCAGGCGGCCAGACTTACGAGGTCGCCGAAACGCAGCGCCGTCTGACGCCGGAGCAGCGTCGCTCCCCGCAGGATCGTGACGGCCACTAAATATTCGGCTATCGTCCGAACCCGACCGTGCTGACGGAGCCGGTGATACCTCTCCGTGCCCCCATTCTCTTCCGTTGATGACTGGATACTCAACACCATCTGACGCTAACACGCCATTTGCAGGACTGTCAATTTTGATAATAGCAGTCTGAGAGAGTAGAACAGTTGCCTGCCGCAGTAGTGCCGAAAGTGGTAGACTTCGGGGTATGAGAACAGAAACATCAAGTCGACGAATCGGAGTGGTGACGGGCGGTGGTGATTGTCCGGGACTGAACGCCGTGATCAGAGCGGTCGTGCTGGGGGCCGTCAATCGCGGCTGGGAGGTCTGGGGAATCGAGCGCGGCTTTGAGGGGTTGCTGGCCGGGGATGGGGTGAAGCAGCTTGACCGGGGGAGCGTGAGAGGGATCATTCACACCGGAGGCACGATCCTCGGAACCAGTAATCGCGGCAATCCGTTCAGATTGAGGCGCGAGGAGGGAGGACGAGAGGTCTTTATCGATGCCTCGCGGCAGGTGGTCGATCAGTTTCACGCGCTTGGACTGGAGGCTCTGGTGGTGATTGGCGGAGATGGTACGCTCACGATTGCCAATCAGCTGGCAGGCCTCGGAGTCCCGGTGATTGGTGTTCCGAAGACGATCGACAACGATCTGATGGCGACCGAGGTGACCTTCGGTTTTCATACTGCCCTTGTGACGGCAACCGACGCGATCGATAAGATCCACGCGACGGCGGAGTCACACGAACGGGTGATGCTGGTTGAGGTGATGGGACGCTATTCGGGCTGGATTGCACTCTATGCCGGCCTGGCCGGTGGCGCCGATGTGATCCTCCTGCCCGAGATCCCGTACCGGATAGAGTCGATCGTGAGGAAGATCGGTGATCGTTGGCGCCGCAGGCGTAACTTTGCGATCGTGGTTGTTTCGGAAGGCGCGCTCCCGCTGGGTGGGGAGAGAGTTTACAAGGCCCGTGAGACTGGTCGTGAGCCGCGGCTCGGAGGGATCGCCGATCAGCTCGCGGCTGAGCTCGAGGCGGCGACCGGTCGTGAGACGAGGTCACTCGTGCTCGGGCATCTCCAGCGGGGAGGCCAGCCGACCCCGACCGACCGGATCCTCGCGACCCGTTTCGGTGCCGCGGCTGTCCGCGCGATCGAGCACGGGGAACGCAATGTGATGGTTGCGATCCAGTCAAACCGGATCGTCACGGTGCCGCTGATCGAGGCGATCGTCAACCGCAAGCAGGTACCAACCGACTCCGATGTGATCCTGAGCGCACGGGAGACCGGAGTCTCCTTTGGCGATGAACAGCACCAGCCCTGACCTGTTCGTCGCTACGGCTCAGATCAGCGAGTGGCTGGCGAGAATCTCGCGCAGCCGGTTCTCGACCTGGCTGCGGATCGGCTGATTAGCGTAGCCGATCCAGGAGACATCGGAGGTGGTGTTGAGCGGCGCGTTGAGCCGCGCTCCGCGTCCATCGGTCAGGATGACTCCGGCCTCCTCGGCGATGAGGATGGCGGCGAGGTCATACGGGTGGCAGGCGTGTCCCGGAGCCCGTCCCTCGCGACGGAACCGGTCGAAGAGCAGCCCCCTGATATCGACCAGAAGCCGGTCGCGTCCGGTCATAAGCTCGTAGAGCTGCCCGCCGGTCGAAAGATACTGGTCGTCGAAGACCGCGGTACGGTCGGTCTCAAGCCCGCCAAGGAGGGAGACGAAAAGCTCCTCTTCGATGGCTGCCAGAATGTCCCGTCCGCCCGGAAAGGGATGGAAGAAAGAGGCGAACCCGCCGGCAATGTTGTAACAAGTCGATGGGCGTGGAGTGTAGACCGTCCGATGGGCATTGAGCAGGTTGACCGTCTCGCCGTGAGCACCCTCGCCGCGGATCGCCCAGAGGGTGTCGGCATAGAGGGCGCGGGTGGTCGGAATCTCGACCTGGACGGCAACCTCGATGTCGGTCAGCGACGTCTCCTCGCCGCGGTTGGAGGCGAGACCTGCGAGCCACCACGCGCTGCGCTTGTTGTACATAATCGGGCGCGTTCCATCGATCGGATCGATGATCAATCGTGCGGCGCACTCCTCCACCGGATAGCTGCGGGGGAATGTCAGCGGCTCCTCGTTGTTGACCCCCTCACAGATCAGAGCGAAGGAGATGGCTGGCTCCAGTTCCGACTCGAGGGTCGAAATCAGGGTCTCCTCGATCACGCTGTCGATCGCATAGATCTTGTCCGAGGGGCTCTCGCGGGTAACGCTTGAGAGGCTCGCTGGCGACTGCTTACGAAGTTCGGCGAGAGCGTAGTCGCGAACGATCTCACCGACATAGGCAAGACGCTCACGGATATCATCGATATCCTGCCGCGCCCGCAGAGGTGGAAAACATATCTCGTCGTACATCATTTACCCTCAAAGGCTGGACGTTTTTTCTCGCGAAAAGCCGCAAAGGCGTTATGCGTGTCGCTGGTCTTCAGACAGTGCATAATTGAGTTGAGTTCCTGGCGCAGGTGGGGGATAAGTGGAGTGTCGAGCGAGTCGCGGAGCAACCTCCGGGTTAGCGTCAGGGCGATTGGCGGGCCGGCGGCGAGGGTCTCGGCAAAGGTCAGGACGCGATCCTCGAAGTCGGCGGCTGGAATTGTCTGGCTGACGAGGCCGATCCGCTCAGCCTCTTCCGGTCGTATGTCGCGCGCAGTCAACAGGAGCTCGGTCGCGCGAGCGAGGCCGATCAGCCGTGGCAGAAAGTAGCTGACACCGGCATCCGGCGAAAGGCCGATCCGGAGGTAGCCGGTACTGATCACCGCCGCCTCGCTCATCAGTCGGATATCGGCGGCCAGCGCGAGTCCGCATCCAGCCCCAACCGCCGGCCCATTGATTGCAGCGATGACAGGTTTATCAGAGTTGACCACGGAGAGAACCCAGCGTCCAACCCAGTGCAGGTCGTCGAGCTGCTCGTGCCGGGAAGCAGTCCGCTGACTTGTCATCGCATCGACATTGGCGGCATCAAGATCGAGGCCGGCGCAGAAGGCACGTCCGGCTCCGGTCAGCACGATGACGCGTACCGCGTCGTCGCGTGAGGCCTCCTCAAGCGCCGGTGGCAGCTCATCCGCCAGTTGAAGATTGACTGCGTTCAACCGTTCCGGCCGGTTGAGCGTGATCGTTCGAACGCCGGACGGCCGGTCTGTTATGGTCAGATGCTGGTAGGGACTGGTCTTCATTGGGTGCTTCCGTTCCTCTCCGGTCGTACCGCCGAGGCCGGGTGGGGGCGGTTCGATCGGATCGATCTATAATAGACCTTTAATTGCCGGCTCCAACGTCTGAATCGAACGATCTGGCGAGCCCGATTCCGCGGCTATCCTCGTCGTGGAGGGCGCGGATGATGCTGCTCCAGGGTTTGATCTCTCTGTTTGCGCCGAAAGTAATGTTTGGTTCGGTCTGCAGGTGGCCGGGGCTCACCTGCTCTTTGTGGATCGTCCAGTGTCCATTGACCGCACGGCGCACTGCCTCCCCGTAACAGGCGGTCAGTTCCTGGAAGAGAAGGGGGTCGGTTTCAGCGGTCGTGTGGGAAGCGTGATGGTTGCGCAGGTAGCGGTCGATCCGGCGCAGCCCGGTCCGGTTGAGTTCAAGGCGGCCCGCCCCAAGGTTGAGCCGCTTCTCGAACCGCCTGATCAGTTGCGGAACACGTGAGATGAAGTCGTGACCATCGGGCAGCAGATCCTCAAGCATATGGCGCGGTCGGATCGTCTCACGGTAGGCCGCCTCCGAAGCGTAGAGCAGGCCATAGCCCGGCGCCCGGTGGCGTGGAGCGCGGCCACCCGGCTGCAGCGGATAGAAGATCTCGAGGATTCGACCATCAGGCAGACGGGTTCGCGTGAACCGGCCATCCTGGCGGAGGAGGTTTCCCTCATCCTCCGGGGTGACCAGCCGTCTGGCCTGATCAAGATTGAGCCGGGAGACGAGGGAATGTTCCGCCGCCAAAGTCTGACCGACGGTGGCCGTTGGTACCGTGAAGAGCAGGAGGAACAGTTCCAGCCGCAAGGCTCTGAAATGTGACGTTGTTGACTGCATGCCTGAGATTTCGTGACTGACTGTGTGGGAGGCCGATTGCGCAACCAGCTTGTTTTTTCACACCCGCCAAGTTATTAAATCAGTGCCGAGTAAGTTTACATCAAAATGGTCGGATCATTCCACGATTCATTTGAGTTTGATCAGTAATTTTATGGGTCAATGGGCTCACCCTCGTCCCTCCCGGGGTGGTGGGACGGAAAGACCGGCGGGAGTTTTCTCCTGCCACCAGGGGCGATCTCACCAGCGGTGGACGGAACGGGATCGCAGGCCTGAGGCGTGTGCAGTCGATCGACTGGCACTGAGATCGACCGATAAGAGTTACAGCCGGTAAGGTAAGCAGGGGCAGGAATGCAGGAATGCAGGAATGATGGAATGATGGATAAGTGCGTATGATAGACAAGATTGTCGAGTGCGTTCCGAACTTCAGTGAGGGGCGGGACAGTGAGAAGGTAGAGCTATTGATCGCGGCGATCAGGTCGGTGCCAGGGGTGGTGGTGTTGGATGCCGAGATGGATGCGGATCACCATCGATCAGTGATCACGATGGCCGGGGAGCCGAAGGCGATCGTGGAGGCGGCGGTGCGAGCGGCCGCCACGGCGATGGAGTTGATCGATCTGACACGGCACAAGGGCGAGCATCCGCGAATGGGAGCGCTCGATGTGCTGCCATTCGTGCCGCTGCGTGGCGTGACGATGGAGGAGTGTGTCGGGCTGGCGCGGCTCGCCGGTCGCCGGATTGCGGACGAGCTGAGGATACCGGTCTACTTCTACGAACAGGCTGCCCTGCGGCCGGAGCGGGTCGATCTGGCAAATGTCCGGCAGGGAGAGTTTGAGCGGCTCCGCGAGGAGATAGTCACGGATCCGAAGCGCCATCCGGACGCAGGGGAAGCCCGGATCCATCCGACCGCTGGTGCGATTGCGGTTGGGGCACGTCCTCCGCTGATCGCCTACAACATCAACCTTGGGACGGATGACCTCGCGGTGGCAAAGTCGATTGCCCGGGTGGTACGGGGACGGGATGGCGGGCTGCGTTACCTCAAGGCGCTGGCGATCGACCTGCGGAATCGGAGTCAGGTGCAGGTCTCGATGAATCTGGTCAACTACGAGGCCACCCCACTGCACCAGGTCTTTGAGATGGTACGGCGCGAGGCGGCACGGTACGGCGTCGCGATCACTGGGAGTGAGATCATCGGGCTCGTTCCGCAGGCGGCGATTGACGCAGCGGCAGAGTACTATCTGCAGGTCGAGAACTTCTCATCGGAGCTGGTGCTCGAAAACCGATTGGCGGCGGAGTTGGAGTTGATGGGAACCCGCCGGGACGTGAGGTCGGGAGAGGATCTTCGTCCAGTTCCGGGCTCGCCGTCTGATGAGGCGGATGAGGGGCGGCTGGGCCGCACGGGAGTCTCGGAGCTGACCCTCGATGAGTTTGCGGAGGAGGTTGCATCGGACTCGCCAACCCTCGCCGGGGGAAGTGTGGCGGCCTACGCTGGAGCCCTCGCGGCGGCGCTGGCGGCGATGGTCAGCAATGTCACAAATGGGCGGAAGTCGACGCCGCGTCCGGAGCAGGACAATGTTTTCGAGCAGTTGCAGCAATTGAGCGGGAGCCTCCGGGCGACGGTGAGTGAAGAGGCGGAGGGGCGGGTCAGCGTTCTCGACGCAATCGCCCTGCCGCGGGAGAGCGAGGCCGAGCGGCTGGCGCGAAGTATGGCGATTGAAGAGGCGACCCGGAATGCCGTCGCCATTCCACTGCGGGTGGTGTTGAGTGCCGGGGAGGTGCTGGAGCTGCTGCAGGAGATGACCGAGTCGGAGGCGACGATTGCGCTGACCGATCTGACGGTCGCGGCCCAGCTCGCACTGGCTGCCCTGCGCGGAGCCGCGTGTACAGTTCTGAGCCAGCTGCTGATGAGCGCCGATGAGGAGTTCAATCGGCTGCGACGCCTTGAGCTGATGGACGCGATGGGGCGCGGGCAGGAGATCGTTCACCGGATCGAGAAGCTGTTCTTTACCGCCTATCCGATCTGAGTTTAAGACATTTTGTCGGGAAGAAGGAATGAGATGAGACAAGGTAAGATTCTGTCGTTGGTTCTTTCGCTGATTCTGGCACTGGCCCTGATTCCGACCGGTCGGCCTGAGCTCTACCGTGGGATGAAGGCCGAGGCGGCGTCCCGTCCAC
>JBEGMZ010000090.1:0-7844 GCA_041182745.1 Acidobacteriota bacterium | reverse complement strand
CTCAAGGGGACACAGCCGACCTGTGCCCAGCACACCGCGAGCGGTGGTATTCAGAGCCTGATGGGTTGTCCGCCCAACACCATTGTCCGGGGAGATATGGTCTACTATCGGGTCAAGGTCGGGGAGCGTGGAAAGAAGCTCACCATCAGCGTCAACGGGCGAAACAGTCTCTATGGAGAAGACGTCGATCTCTATGTGCGGCGTGATGCCCAGCCAACGCCAACGATGGTGATCGACGAGTATGCCAGTATTACCGATTGTGCCGGCGGTTGTAAATCAGCCACCAAGGGCGTCAATGAGTATATTGAGATCAACAATCCCGAGGTTGGTGACTGGCACATCCTTGTCAATGGCCACACCTTCCTGAAGTCGACCTATACGCTGACAGTGACCCTTAAGTGATGATCAGAGAGGGGAGAGGGGCTCAGGCGATGATATCGCGGAGCACCCTTCCCTCGTCGGTCGGTCCGATAAGCCGGTTGTTGAGCCCCTGGTAGGGGTAACTGAATCGATGCGGATCGAGACCGACCAGGTATTCGATTGTTGCCTGAATATCTCTGATACTGACCGGGTTCTCAACCGGGAAATAGCCGAACTCGTCCGTCCGACCATAGCTGAGACCGGCCTTGATTCCACCACCGGCCATCCACATCGTATAAGCGTTGGTATGGTGGTCACGGCCAACAAAGCCCCGACGCAGCTCTGTCCGGACATTGTTCTGCATCATCGGGGTACGGCCAAACTCCCCACCCCAGACAACCAGAGTCTCATCGAGAAGACCGCGCTGTTCAAGATCGGTCAGGAGGCCAAAGAGAGCCCGGTCGACCTGGCGACACTTGATCGGCAGAGTCTCGTCGATGCTCTCACCAGGTGAGGAACCGTGGTGATCCCATCCCCAATCATAGAGCTGGACAAAGCGGACTCCATTTTCGATCAGCCGCCGGGCGAGGAGGCAGTTGTTGGCAAAGGTCGGGTCATCGCCCTTGTAGGTGGTCCGCGGATCGTCAGCGCTCTCAGCCGGGGAGACATACCCGGGGCGGGCGCCATAGAGATCGAGGATATGCTGCGGCTCCTTCGAGATGTCCATGGCCTCAGGAACCGAGACCTGCATCCGGAAGGCGAGTTCATACTGCGCGATGCGCGTCAGAGTCTCCTGGTCGCCAGTAGCGTTGAATGCGGTCCGGTTCATCTCACCAAGGGTGTCGAGGGTACGCCGGCGTAACTCCCGATCGATTCCGGCCGGATTGCTGAGGTAGAGCACCGGATCTCCCTGGGTACGGCACTGGACCCCCTGGTAGACGCTGGGCAGAAAGCCTGATCCCCAGAGCGACTTTCCGCCATCGGGAGTCTTACCACCGGAGAGGAGCACCACGAACCCGGGGAGGTTCTCATTGACACTGCCGAGTCCATAGGTAATCCAGGAACCGAGTGCGGGATTGCCGAGGCGTGGGGAGCCGGTGTGAATGAAGAGTTGAGCCGGGGCATGGTTGAACTGGTCGGTGTGAACCGTCCGGATGACGCAGGTCTTGTCGATGACACGTGAAAAATGGGGGAGGAGCTCACTGGTCCACTGCCCACTCTGCCCCTGCTGCGAGAAGCGAAACTGGCTGGCGAGCATCTTTGGCACTCCCTTGATGAAGGCGAACCGTTTGCCCGCAAGGAAGGAAGGGGGGGCGTCCTTGAGGTGGAGCTTCTCCAGTTCCGGTTTGTACTCAAAAAGTTCGAGCTGCGAGGGTGAGCCGGCCATATGAAGGTAGATGACCCTTTGCGCCCGCGCTGGATGCATCGGCCTTTTTGGGGCGAGTGGGTTATCGGTCTGAGATAGCGAGACCAGGGACTCCGCCTGCCCCTCCCGCTGAAGGAGTGACTGGAGGGCCATTGCTCCAAATCCAAGACCGGCTCTCTCAAAAAAATGGCGACGGGTGATGTTGTTCATAAAAGCTCCAATATCTCACATCCGGCATCGTTGGCGGCCAGAGGCTATTGTCTGGTCAGCACCTCATCAAGGTTGAGGATCGTATTGGCGACCACGATCCACGCGGCGAGGGAGGGATTGTCAACCCCTTCCACCGGTCTCGCCTGGGTCATCCTGAGCAGATCTGCCGCCTTTTCGGGAGATGACCTGAAGGACCGGACGGTATCCTGGTAGAGGGTGACAAGCGGAGCGGCCTCCTCCGGGCGCGGTCCTCTGATTACCGCCAGTCTCAATCCGTAGGTCGCGCGTTGGGCATCATCAGTGGCCGCAGTGACCATCCGATGCGCAAGGCCGGCGGCCGCCTCGAGAAAGACCGGGTCATTGAGAGTCACCAGCGCCTGGAGCGGAGTGTTGGTGCGAAGACGGCGGATCTGGCAGACCTCACCACTGCCGGCATCGAATGTTGTCATCAGTGGGTAGGGGGTCGTCCGCTTGAGGTAGGTGTAGATGCCACGGCGGTGACGATCCTGACCCTCGGAGTCGATCCATTTCTGACCATTGTAGGTCGATCGCCAGAGGCCAGCCGGCTGGGGAGGCATTACGGGAGGTCCACCCATCCTGGTTGAGAGGAGCCCGGAGATGCTGAGCGCCTGGTCACGGATCATCTCGGCGCTGAGTCGGTAGCGGGCACCCCGCGCAAGAAGCGTGTTGCGTGGATCGGCCTGCTGGAGCGTGGGAGTGATCACGGAGGACTGGCGGTACGTCTCGCTGAGAACAATTGCCCGGAGGAGTCGTTTCAGCGACCAGCCCTGATCGCGATATGTTGCCGCCAACCAGTCGAGCAGTTCCGGGTTTGTTGGAAGACTGCCCTGTGCGCCAAAGTCCTCCTCCGTCTCGACGATACCAAGGCCGAAGAGTCGGGCCCAGATGCGGTTAGCCCAGACGCGCGGAGTGAGCGGATTGTCGCGATCGACCAGCCAGCGGGCAAGGCCCAGCCGATTGACCGGTGCGTCTGTCGGAAAGGGATGAAAGGATGCCAGAACAGCCGGGGCGACCTCTTCGCCGGGGTCGAGAAAGTTGCCGCGAAGGTGGATCCTGGTTGTCCGGAGCTTGTCTGCACCAAGTTCACGCATAATTGGCAGCTTGACGACTGAGTCGTTCAGTTTTGCCTGTGCCTCGTACACGGTGGCGAGGTCATCAATCAGTCGGCGCACCTCCGCCGCCTGGGCTGGGAGACCGATCCGGGCCGGGTCAAGGTCGGTCGAGAGAAGACGGAATCGGCGCAGAGATGAGGAGTCGCTATTCTGATGCGAGATCGTGACCTGAAGCGTGGTCGGGCGCTCAAGTCTGAGCGGGAGCGCCAGATCAAAGATGGCGGTGTGAGGCTCGCGGCTGCGTGACTTGATCGACCAGCCGGTTGTCTCCCTGCCATCGATCGCCCGGGCAATGTCGCCATCGACGGCAGAGAAGTCAGCCCGGGCGCGTTTGAAGGCGAGGGCGCGATCAGCAGTTGAGACGCGAAACTCGGAGACGACGACGTTGCCGGTGGAGGAGTTGCGGCCGACGGCAAGCTGACCATCGCCCTGCTTCTCAGGCAGCGCCTCCAGTCGAAGGGCGGTGTGGGTTCCGGCTGGCAGCACGGTCGTAAGTTCGAACGTGTCTTCTGGCGGATTGGTACCACTGGCCGTGACAAGGTTACCTGGCTCAACCTTGAGGGTCGCCTTATCTCGTGAGACGGCCTCACGAACCTCGAGAACGCGCCATCCGGCGGTATCGACCGGTTGAGCCAGATGTGCCAACTGCTTTTCGAGCGTATCGATCCGGGACTTCAGCTCCTGGCGTCGCTCCTTCTCGGGAGGCGACAGCATCTCAAGCGTTGGAGCCTCGTCGTGCCGATCGGCATCCTCCGTCTGGTTGAAGATGGCAAAGAGCCGGTAGTACTCCTGATGGGAGATCGGGTCATATTTGTGAGTGTGGCATTTGGCACAGCCCGCGGTGAGGCCCATCCAGACCTGCAGGGTCGTGTCGACACGGTCCTTGACGGCCGCGACGCGAAACTCTTCGTTGTCGGTGCCACCCTCATCGTTGGTCATGGTGTTGCGATGGTAGGCGGTGGCGATGATCTGTGCCTGATCAGGGGTTGGCAGGAGGTCACCGGCGAGCTGGTCCATGGTAAAGCGATCGAGCGGCATATCGGCGTTGAGGGCATTGATGACCCAGTCGCGATAGGGCCAGATGGTGCGGCCGAGATCCTTCTCGTAGCCCTTGGTGTCAGCGTAGCGGGCAAGGTCGAGCCACATCCGGGCCCAGTGCTCGCCGAATTGTGGCCGGGCAAGCAGCTCATCGACCATGCTCTGCCAGGCCTGCGGTGATGGATCGGCGGCAAACCGTTCGGCAATTTCGGGGGTTGGGGGAAGCCCGATCAGATCAAGCCAGAGACGCCGAACCAGAATCTGCGGTGGCGCGGCTGAGCGACGTTGAATCCCCTTTGCGGCCAGGGATCGATCGACCAGCTGGTCGATCGGGTGAGCGGCAGAGCGGTCAAGTATGGGCAGTCTGACCGGCTCGAATGACCAGTGACGCCCCCACGGCGCCCCGGCCGCGATCCAGCGACGGAGAAGCTCTACCTGCCCGTGGCTCAATTTCTTATGGGCGGAGGGTGGTGGCATGACCAGATCCGGGTCGGTACTGGTGATGCGGGCAATGATCAGGCTCGCCGCAGGATCCCCCGGTTTGACGGGCATACCAGCCCGCCGGGCCGCCTTGGCCGTCTCTTCGAGATCGAGCCGCAGTCCGGCCTGACGGTTCTTCTCGTCAGGACCGTGGCAGGAGAGGCAGTTGGCAGCGAGGATCGGCAGGATATCGCGCCCAAAACGGATCGGCTCGTCGGCTGACCGGACCTTCAGCAACTCCGGCGAGGCGAGCATCAACCCCAGCACGATGAAAGTCAGCATCTTCGCGGCTCTGATCATATTGGTTCACACTCCAGATTTTCAGAAGATAGTGTCAGAAAGGATGGACAAGGCCGGCGATCGCACGCAGACCAGCAAGCAACCCACCCTCGATCTCTGATTCCGCAAGGCTGCGGAGCCGGATCGACTGCTCGGCCAGTGCGAGGGAGATCGCGCCGGTCAGCGCCTCGCCACCGGCCATAACCACCTCCCGCCCCGGCGGCATCAGCCCTCGGCTGATCATTGCATCGAGATCGATCGCCAGACAGGCGCCGATCAGGTATGAGAGCCGCTCGGGTGGCGTCGAATCGCTCCGCTGCTCAAGCAGCCGGACACAGAAGAGTGCACGCGGTAGTCCAGCGCGACGTGCCTCGGCCATCCCCGCCCGGAGCCAGCGCTCATGGATCTGCTCCGGACGCCCGGCAGGCACCGAGCCGGCGAGGATGGTCTGGGTCTGGGCCGCGTGAATCAGCTCGCCGCTGAGCGAAGTGATGCTCGATGCCACCCGGCCCTGATCATCAAGGCGGACAATCTTCCAATGGGAGCCGAGATTGAGCAGCGTCGACCCCGGAGCGAGCTGGCCGTTGGACAGGAGCCCCAGCGCGAGAGTCTCCTCGCCGCGCATAACATCGGTCGATTCGATCTCTTCCGGAATGACCCGATCCGGTCCCGAACGCACTCCGGGGACGAGCCATATCGGCAGATCCGTGATCGCCGGAAGATGGCAGAGATCGACCGCTCCTGCCAGCTCACCGAGCCCGGCCGGTGCCGGCAGGTGCGGAACCTCGCGCAGCCCGAGAGGCGAGGTGATCATGCCGGCGGCGATCACGGTCGCCGGCTCTTCGACAATCCCCTTTGAGCGGGCAATCGCGCGCACCTCGGCGATCGACCGACCCAGAGCCTCATGGAGCAGCCGCGGCGAGCCTTCGCGTGCCGTATCGCGCACCCCGACCCCAGCCCGCACCGTGGCCACGACCTCCTCTCCACGGAGGAACCAGACCCGTGTATTGGTCGTTCCGGTATCGATCCCGATCAGACAGGCCGGTGCGCTCATCCTCTTCCCACTCCACCACCAAGGTAGCCGAGCACTCGCACCCGAAGCGTGTCAAAATCGGACTCCGAGGTCAGAGGTCCCCTCATCAGCTCTGAGCCAACGCCCACCGCCCAGGCGCCAGCGGCATAGTATCGCTGCGCCATCTCAGGCGTTACTCCACCCGTCGGCACCAGCCGA
This sequence comes from Acidobacteriota bacterium, assembly GCA_041182745.1. Taxonomy (GTDB): domain Bacteria; phylum Acidobacteriota; class Blastocatellia; order RBC074; family RBC074; genus CAIOZW01. Next base: position 1,747 of record JBEGMZ010000090.1, on the reverse strand, counting down.
AGGCCGGGAAACGGTCCCTGAATCGCTCGCACAAAGTCGATCCCGAGCGGCTGCACTGGAAAGAGCTTGATCGCGTCGGCTCCGGCATCGAGCGCCTCGACGATCTCCGATGGCGTAAAACACCCGGGCAACGAGGCGAGCCCCAACTGCTTTGTCCGCCCGATCACCCGTTGGTCACGATTTGGCGAGACGATGAACTCTCCTCCGGCATCGGCTACCCGCTCCACCTCCTCAGCGGTCAGCACTGTCCCGGCCCCAACCGCAAGCTGATCGCCAAACCTGGCGGCAAGCCTGCCAATGGTCGCGAGGGCTCCCGGCGAATTGAGCGTCACCTCGACCGCCGTAATCCCGGCGCCAGCCAGCACTCCGACGATCTCCTCTTCACGTCCACCAAAATCGCCCCGCAGGATCGTCACCACCCGACCTGCACCAATCATCTCCAGTGCTCTTCCCATCTCAATTCCAATCCATTTCAATTCCCGCTTCAATTCCCGCTTCAATTCCCAATAAAGTTATGGTTCCGGGAGCTTGCCAGGGCCGAAGTTTACAGCCAATCGCCCAATAAGAAAACGGGGAACCGTCGAAACGGCCCCCCGGCTGATGTTTGACCTGCTGGCTTGCGCCCGCCTCGAACCAGAGCGCGCGAGCAGGCATCGGGACTTACCACATTTCAACAAGCCCCTGATTGGTGACCATTCCAGCGCTCAGTGTCCCTAAGGCTGCACCTTCCGGTTTAGAAGAGCAGCTTGAGGGCAAACTGGATCTCGCGTGCCGGATAAGTCCCGCGAATGGTCCCGTAAGAACCGCCCGCGATCGCCGCTCCGGTGGAATCACGCCGAATATTGTTGGCATTGGTATCCGGCACCAGGAAGTTGGTCCGGTTGAAGAGGTTGAACGCCTCCATCCGGAACTCGAGCCGTGTCGTCTCATTGATCAGTCGAAACGACTTGTGCAGACCAAGATCGGCCTGGCTGAAGTTCGGGCCGCGCACCGTGTTCCGTCCTGCCGTCCCAAAGGGCTGACTGCGGTCGGTTGGAACGACGACGGCATTGATGTTCAGATAGTTGTTCGGATCGACCTTGCCACTGCTCGAAGAGTAGAGGTTCGGCTGAATCTGGTTCGGGCGGTAGGTCAATGACGAACCGACCACAAACTGTGCGGCCGGGCCATAGGTCAGGTTAGCTGGAAGCCCGCTCGTAACGGTATTGATGAGCGTCAGTCTCCACCCGCCGATAAACCCGTCGACCAAGCCGTTCGCTCCGGAGAGAAGGCGGCCACCCTTGCCGAACGGGAGGTCATAGACCAAACTCGTAGTGTTGTTGAGCGGCTGGTCGTAGTTCGAACGTCCCTTGTCGTTGGCAAGGTTCTTGATGTTGCCGCGCGAATTGTCACCAAAGCTGGCTTCAAGATGCCCGGCGACGTTGTCCATCGCCTTCGACCAGGTGAACGAGTTGAGCAGGTAGAGTCCATTGGTGAAACGGCGCTCGACCTTGACCTGGAGGGCATTGTAGGCCGCCCAGCCACCGTTGAACGAGGCCTGGATGAACGAATAGTTGGTGAATGGACGACGATCCTGGAGCGGAGTCCCTGCCGCCGGGTCGGTCGCGTTATTCGGCCGCGCCTGGTTGTAGTCGGCCAGCGCAATCAGCTTGACGCTTCGGTTTCCAACGTAGGCGACATCGAGCAGCAACCGCCACGGCAGCTCACGCTGCAGCGTCACGTGCCAGCTCTGGACATAGGCCGTCCG